>JALRGF010000100.1 GCA_023253495.1 Verrucomicrobiales bacterium | reverse complement strand
TCACGCCAAAGTCTACGGCCAACCGCAGCCGGAAGCCCCGACCATGGCGGTGCCGCACCTCGATACGCGGGTGCTCGACGGCCGGAAATCGCTGCTCTTCGGACCATTTGCCGCGTGGACGACGCGGTTCATCCACCGGAGCGGGAGCTGGCTCGACCTGCCCCGGTCGGTCCGTCCGCACAACCTGTCGACACTGGTCAAAATCGGCCTGAGCAACATGGAGCTGGTCCGCTATCTGATTGACCAAGGCACGCAGACGATGGAGAGCCGGCTGCGCACGTTGCAGTTGTTTTATCCTGCGGCCCGCGAAGAAGACTGGCACCTGCGCGACGCCGGCATCCGCGTTCAGGCCATCAAGAAGACCGATGGGGAGGCCGGCATCGTCCACTACGGCACCGAGGTCATCACCAGCGCGGATCGCTCGCTCTGCAGCCTGCTCGGCGCTTCTCCCGGCGCCTCGGTCTGCGTGGCCATCGCGCTTGAGGTCGTGGAAAAATGTTTCCCCGGACTGCGGCACGACGCCGCAAGCCGCGCCCGCCTGCAGTCGATGGTGCCCGGCCTGCTCGAGGACGTCCGCCATGCCGATCAGGCCGACCGCCACCGCCGCCTGACCGCCCGGTGCGCCGATGTGCTGGAGCTGGCCTGAAGCCTCCGGCTATTCCCGCGCCTTCGAGTCGATCCAGATCGTCACTGGTCCGTCATTGACGAGCGCAACTCGCATGTCCGCCCCGAAGCGTCCGGTCGCCACCGGCCGCCCGGTTTCTTTTTCCAGGTCCGCCACCAGCTGCTCGTACAAGGGAATCGCGTGTTCCGGGCGTGCGGCCCGGATGAAACTCGGGCGGTTTCCTTTGCGCGTGCTCGCATGCAGAGTGAACTGGCTCACCACCAGAACCTCCCCCGCCACCTCCGCGAGGCACCGGTTCATCGCGCCGGCCTCGTCCGCAAACAAGCGCATCCGCGCCACCTTGCCGGCCAGCCAGGCGCTGTCCTCCGCGGTGTCCGCCTCCTCCACACCCACCAGCACCAGCAACCCGCGGTCGATCCGCGCCACCTCGACGCCGTCCACCGACACCGAGGCCTCCGCAATACGCTGAATCAACACCCGCATCCGGTCACCGGTACCCGGGAATCGGCGGCCGGACAAGTCATCGCTGGGAAGCACCGCCTGGGCCCATGGCCGAGCGGCGCACCGGTTCCCGGGGCCGCCCGATTTGCATCGTGCGCGGGCGGCGCGATACTGCCCGCATGCTGATCTCGTTGCGCATCAGGAATCTGGCTTTGGTGGAGGATCTGACCTGGGAAGTGGGTCCCGGGCTGGTCGGGGTGACGGGTGAAACCGGCGCGGGCAAATCGATGATCGTCGGCGCGTTGAAACTGGTCCTGGGCGAGCGGGCGGATCGTTCGATGATCCGGACCGGCGAAGACAGCTGCACGGTCGAAGCGGTATTTCATCTGGCGCAACCTGACGAGGTGAACACCCGGCTGGCCGAAGCCGGCCTGGAACCATGCGAGGGAGACACGCTGCTGGTCAAACGGGTGATGACGTCGGGCGGCCAGAACCGCCAGTTCATCAACAACAGCGCAGCCACCCTCGCCAGCCTGAAGGAAATCGGTCGGCACCTCGTCGACCTGCACGGGCCGCACGATCATCAGTCGCTCCTGTCGCGGGACCGTCAGCGGGCGATGGTCGATGCCTATGCCGGGGCCGCGGAGGCCCTGGCGGCACACCACGAGGCTTATGGGGCGTGGCGCGCGAGCTGCCGGGAGCTGGAGGAGCTGGCGAGTGCCGAGCGGGCCACCGATGCCGAGCTCGACCTCCTCCGGCACCAGGTCGCGGAGATGGAGGCGGCGCGCCTGCGGGCTGACGAGGAGGAGGATCTGGTCAGGCGCTATAAGACCGCGGCCAACGGGTCTCGGCTCGCCGAACTGGCCGGCGCGGCCTTGCAGAAGCTGGCCGACGACGATGATTCGGTGCTGGCGCACCTGCGGCAGTTGCAACGCGGGCTCCGCGATCTGGAGCGAATGGATCCGGACTTGGGGGCGTCGCTGAAGGGCGCTGAGGCCGCTCTCGTCGAACTGGAGGAACTCGAGAGCACCCTCCGCGACTACAACGAGGAAATTGAATTGGACCCGGCAGCGCTGGCGGCGCTGGAGGAACGCATCAACCTGTTGGAAAGCCTGAAGCGGAAATACGGCGGCAGCGTGGAGGCGGTGCTCGCTCATCTGGAAAAATGCCGCCTGAAGCTCTCCCGCATCGAGAACCGCGGCGAGGCGCTGGGCGCGCTCCAGGCGCGTGAACAGGCATGCCGGGAGGCGGTCGACAAAACGTCCGCCGCCCTGCGGAAGGCGCGGGAGAAAGCAGGACCGAAACTGGCGAAGGAGATTGCCGGTCATCTGCTGGACCTCGGGTTCAAGCGCGCGCTCTTCGAGATCCGCCTCGATCCGTTGCCCGAACCGGGGCCCCAGGGGACCGAGGAAGTGGATTTTCTCTTCGCCCCCAACCCCGGAGAACCGCCGCGTCCGCTGCGGCTTGTCGCCTCCAGCGGGGAGATGTCCCGGGTCATGCTGGCGATCAAAAGCGCCCTCGCGCGTCAGGACGCCATCCCGCTGCTCGTTTTCGACGAAATCGACGCCAATGTCGGCGGCGAAATCGCCACCAGCGTCGGGCGCAAAATGGCGCACCTCGGCGCGTCTCATCAGGTGGTCGCCATCACCCACATGCCCCAAGTGGCCGCGCTGGCCGCCGCCCATTACGAAGTGACCAAGGAATTCGAAGGCGGACGGACAACCTCAACCCTCCGCCGGATCACCGGCGAGGCCCGCGTGCTCGAAATCGCCCGCATGCTCGGCGGCAAAGAAAAATCGGCGCTCGAACACGCGCGCACGCTTCTGAAAGCCAAATAACCGGCGGTGCCACCGGCTCCGGTCCGCCAAGCGGACGAACTCAAGGCGCACCCCAATCGGGATCTTTCCCCGTGGCCCCGGTCACCAGCCGGAGCGCCGTGTCAGGCGACGCTCCGGTACCGCTGCCGCCGATCAATAGCGATAGTGTTCCGGCTTGTACGGCCCCTCCTTGGGAATGCCGAGGTAGGCCGCCTGCGAATCGGTGAGCACGGTGAGTTTGACGCCGATTTTTTCGAGGTGAAGCCGGGCAACTTCTTCGTCGAGGTGTTTGGGCAGACGATAGACATCCGCCTGGTATTTGTCCTTGTTTTTCCAGAGGTCGATCTGCGCCAGCGTCTGGTTGGTGAAGCTGTTGGACATGACGAATGACGGGTGACCGGTGGCGCAGCCGAGGTTGACCAGGCGGCCTTCGGCCAGCATGTAGATGGTCCGGCCGTTCGGGAGCTGGTAGGCGTCGTACTGCGGTTTGATGGTGTCGCGCTTGGCACCGGGATGATTGTTGAGGCGGTCGACCTGGATCTCGTTGTCGAAGTGCCCGATGTTGCAGACAATCGCCTGGTCCTTCATGGCGAGCATGTGTTCGAGCGTGATAACATCCTTGTTGCCGGTAGTGGTCACATAGATGTCTCCGCGGCCGAGGGTTTCTTCGACGGTGGTCACCTCAAATCCTTCCATGGCGGCCTGCAGCGCGGTGATCGGGTCGATCTCGGTCACCACCACCCGGCAGCCGTAAGCCCGCAGCGAAAATGCCGATCCTTTGCCAACATCACCATACCCGCAGACGACAGCCACCTTGCCGGCGAGCATGACGTCGGTCGCCCGCTTCAGTCCGTCAGCCAGCGACTCGCGGCAGCCGTAAAGATTGTCGAATTTCGACTTCGTCACCGAGTCATTCACATTGATGGCCGGGACGAGCAGTTTGCCGGCCTCCTTCATCTGGTAAAGGCGGTGCACCCCGGTGGTCGTCTCCTCCGAGACCCCGCGCCATTCCTTGACCATCTTGCTGAAGAAGAGCGGATCTTCAGCGTGCACCCGTTTCAACAGATCCTTGATGACCTGCTCCTCATGATTCCCCGATGGCGTGTTCACCCAGTCCGAACCGTTCTCCAACTCGTATCCCTTGTGGAGGAAAAGCGTCACGTCGCCGCCGTCATCGACCACCAGCTGCGGCCCGAGTCCGCCGTCGTGGGTCATCGCCTGCAGCGTCGCCCACCAGTAGTCCTCCAGCGTCTCGCCCTTCCACGCAAAGACCGGCACCCCGGCCGCCGCAATCGCCGCCGCCGCATGGTCCTGCGTCGAAAAAATATTGCACGTCGCCCAGCGCACCGAGGCCCCCAGATCAACCAGGGTTTCAATCAACACGGCCGTCTGAATGGTCATGTGCAGCGAGCCGGTCACCCGCACCCCGGCCAGCGGCTTCTCCGCCGCGTATTTTTTCCGCACCGACATCAGCCCGGGCATCTCGTGCTCGGCAATCCGGATCTCCTTGCGACCCCAGTCAGCAAGGCTCAGATCAGCAACTTTGAAGGGCAGGTTCGCAATCAAGGGTTCGGTGGTGGCGGACATAATCAGTGGGGTGTGGGGTGGTCAGTTCAGGGAGAGGCGGGGATCGGTCAGGCGGTGCCCGGATCACGACCCACGCATCAACATATCACGATACGTTGATATGTTCCCTTTGGATCCTGCAATGTCAACGCAGGAGTTTCCGCCCTGCCGGCAGGGCATTTCGGTGAAGTGCGGCACCCCTTTGCTGGACAAGGGCGGGGTTTTTGCCGGGCAAAGGACCTCCGATGTTGGTGACGTGGGTGCCGTGGATCTCGGTGTGCCGTCATCCCGCAGAAAGCCATTCCGCGTCCTCAGGGTGCGCCAAGCGGTGAACATGGTCGCCGTGCTCATGACGTCCAGCAGGCGGGCGAACCCGGCACCGTCAGGCGGACGCGATTCACTTCTTCGACTTTCTGCCGGTCATTCGCTTCGCAAGGCGCTCGATTCCGGGTGGCCGGCCGGAAACGTGGTTACCACCACCGGGACCGGGGAAGGAAGACGGGGCCCTCAGCGACCTCAAAGAGATTTCCGCCGGGGCGGCCGGGGCGGCCCGGGAAGGGCGAAGCCCCAACATGGGAATGCAGGCTCAGACAATGACGCTCATCCTGATTTTTGGCCGGCACGGCGAACCGCTGGCCAGCCTCCGCACATGGGTCGCGCGAGCATGGAGTGAGGTTGTCGGCGGGGACAACCCCAACCACCCAAAAGCCGGCACGTCCACGGCGCACATCCGAAAGCCGCGCCGCTTCATGTCCTACTTAAGCAAACCGGACCCCAGCACCTCGCCGCACACGGGGCGCAGCCGGGGGACGTTCCGCGCCGGACTCCTTCCGCTGGCGCCCGCGGTCCGCCTCGATCTGACCGCCCCAGAATTGGTGAAGGTCCGCCGACTGATGCTGAAACTTGAACGCGCGGCAGCGCCGGCCGGCCGGCCCCGCCGCCGCCTCCGGGGGCAGAATCACCCGACGCGCCACATTATCGCCGATGGCGACCGCCTCCTCGAATACATCCTCCGCGAGCCGGAGACCGGGAAGTCGGACGCCACCCCGCCGGCGGCCCGATACCTGGGATCCGCTGGCGAGGGCGCCCCCGCCCCAGGCCGGCTCCCATAAACGGAAAGTCGATACCGGGTTTTTGAATTGTTGTTGCCGAGGAAAGAGAAAGGATCAGATGAAATTATTGGCGCCTGTTCTGCTACCAGCCATTCCGTGGCAGGGTATTTGCGCTTTCCAATACACTCCGCCCCAACGTCACTATTCGCTTTCCCCGTCCCGGGTGCACTTGGACGCACGCGGGGCGCAAGCCTGATGGAAGCAGAGCGCCACCCCATCTATCAGGAGACGAAAGCCCGCACCCTAACCGCGCTCGACGCCATGGAGCGCGAAGCGTGGGAAGCGTGGGAAAAATCCCGCGGTCCCATCATCCGCCAGACGGACACCGCCCCCGGGAAGGGGAGGGGAGAGCCCGGACCACCACCGTGCGGGAGACGCAGCCGGCCGGGGACCTTTCTTTTCTGAGGCTGGTGCTCGACATCTGCGACCGGCGCGCCCGGCCGATGGGGGTGGACATGACGGGGACGACCGGCCGCCCGGCGAACGATGGCGAGCCGCCTAAGCTCACCGTAGCGGTCAATCAGCCAAGGATGACCGCCCATGGCATGAACGAGTGTACGACGTGACCGGCGTGAAGATTGACCCGGCACCGGACTACCTCGAACGCCCGGCACGGCCGGCGGTCGGGGCGATGCCCGCCTGAGAGCCCACCAACGGGCAGGAAACCGTTTTTTCTGCCCAGCACCGACCAGCACGACCACAACTCCGCCGCGCCGCCGCCGGCGAATGCCGTCAGTGTACCTGTCCAGCAGGAACGCTGACAGTGCACCTGTCCTGCAGATAGAAAACGCTGACAGTGCACCTGTCCTGCAGCAAGAAAATCAGCCCCAGTGAGCAGCGGGCGGACACATTTCCGTGCGGAAGAGGGCGGATGGATCTCTTGCCCAGCCCTGACGATGCCATTTGCCCCATTTGGGGGCGCCCAAGCCGCAAGAGCAAGCCTTCCCGAGGGCCTCGCGGCTCTCTTGAGACACGGATCTTCCTGCCGCCGCATCCGGCGGGGGCTTGGAGTTGATGGCCGCG
>JALRGF010000088.1 GCA_023253495.1 Verrucomicrobiales bacterium | reverse complement strand
ACGCGCAGATCGAGGCGCAGCTGCGGGCGCTGGCGGAGCACGCGCCCGAGTTCGTCAGCCTGCAGCCCTTTGGCGCCTGCGGCACGCCCGCGGTCTGGGTCAGCCGCGGCGCCAACGGGCCCGCCATCACAGCCGCTGGCTGGAACTGCCCGCCGACCGCTTCGACGCCGCCCTTGCCCTGCTCCACCCGAAGGTCAAAGGGCTCTCGGAACTCGACGCCCACTTCGTCATGCTCTTCGATGACCACGCCCCGATGGAGGCGGACGCCCGGGCCAAGGTGCTGGCCAAACCGGGCACCCTCGACCAGTTGGAAGCGGTGGCTGCCGCTCTTGAATCCCATGACGGCCCGTGGTCGGCCGATGCCATCAAGGCCGTGGTCCAGCAGACCGCCGACGCCCTCGGCGTCAAGATCGGGGCCCTGCTGTTCCCGCTGCGCGTCGCCGTCACCGGTGCCGGACATGGCGCCGACCTCATGCCCGCCCTCGAACTGCTCGGCCGGGAGACGGTGGTCGGCCGCGTCCGGCACCGCGTGCAGGCTCTCCGAAGCCTGTGAAGCATTAGGCCGAAGCACCGTCCGACAGCCGCCCTTGCGCCGGCGCCGGCCTCGCGGTTAGCCTGCTTCCCATGGCCTGGCCCGTCTTCACCCCCGCTCAGATCCCTGACCTCCCGCACCTTTCGCCCCCGGCACGCGTCGCTGTCTTCGGCGATCCGGTGTCGCATTCACGCTCCCCCCAGATGCACAACCCGGGGTTGCAGGCGCGTCACCTCGATGCCCAGTACGTCCGCCTCCACGTCCACCCGGAGGAATTCGCCGCCGCCGTGCACGCCTGCCGCGAGGCCGGCATGGTCGGCATCAACTGCACCATCCCCCACAAACGTGCCGCCCTCGAAATCGCCGACACCGTCGATCCGCACGCCCGGCGCTTCGGCGTCGTCAATACCCTGGTTTTCCGCGAGGGACGGATCTTCGGCCACAATACCGACGGACCCGGCCTGCAACGCGCCCTCGAGGAGGAATTCGGCGCCCCGCTCGCCTCCCACCGCGTCCTCATCCTCGGCGCCGGCGGCGGCGCCGGCCGCGCCGCCGCCATCCAGTGTGCCCAGGCCGGCTGCGCCCGGCTCACCCTCGTCAATCGCACCCGCGACAAAATCGAACGCCTCGCCGCCGAACTCGCCGACGAATACCCCGCCGACCGTGTCATCCTGCAGGACGTGCCCGACCCGGGCGAAACCGACCTGATCATCAACGCCACTTCCGTCGGCATGAATCCCGGCGACCCGCTGCTGCTCCCGCCCGGCGTCCTCGAAACACGCCATTGCGTCTACGACATGATCTACAGCCCCCCGGAAACTCCCCTGCTCGCCGCCGCCCGCGCCGCCGGTGCCCGCGCCGCCAACGGGCTTTCGATGCTCCTCCATCAGGGCACCGCCGCCTTCGAACTGTGGTTCGGCCCGCCCGCGCCCGTCGACGCCATGCGCCGCGGGCTGCTCGAAAGCCTGCCATCCTCCTGAGAGGGCTGCCATCCTGAGGATGCAGAGGGCGCGCCGCCCGGCCCCATCCGGATCACAAGGCCACACGGGTGACCGCGATGTCCCCGCCGAAACACACGGCGACGTCGGAGGTGCCGTTATGTTTCCGGTGATGGTACCGGCCGGTGTAGAGCAGCGGCCCGCCCTCGCTTTCACGCTCGAACCGGACTTCCAGCGGATGGCGCTCCGGCTCACAGTGGCGCACGCCCGGTGCCCCGGCGCCGGGCGGCAGATGCGGCAGATTGATGTTCCAGAGCTCGCCGTCGCTCAGCGGTTCACCGAAAAGCTGCTCCAAGGCGAACCGGGCCCGCTCCCCGGCCGCCTCCCAATCGAGCGGCAGCTCACGCCTCAGAAAATGCGACACCGCCGCCGCCGGCACCCCGTGAAAGGCAGCCTCGCGGGCAGCGGCCACCGTCCCGGAAATATACAGGTCGTGGCGCCCGAGGTTGCCGCCATGGTTGATCCCCGAAACGACAAAATCCGGCGGTGTGTCGTGCAGCAGGCTTTTCAGGGCGACCCGCACACAGTCGGCGGGCGACCCATGCACGGCGTAACGCCGCCCGGGGGCGTGCTCGGCAACCGTCACCGGCTCGTGGGTGGTCACCCGGTGGCCGACCTGGGAAGCAGGCTCCGCCGGGGCGACCGTGATGATTTCATCGGCAAACGGGGCGCACACCCGCTCGAGGACCGCCAGGCCCTCGGCATGAATGCCGTCGTCATTGGTCAGAAGCAATCGTCGGAACCGGCGCATAAAGGGATACCTCTCAGGGCGGGAAAGAGAGTACGCCGGAACCCGCCGGCAGGACGTCCGCACCCGTCGCCGCCAGCAGCGCCCGCGCCGCCGCCGCATCCGCGGCAATCTGTCCGCGCAGCGCCTCCAGCGATGGAAAGCGTCGCTCAGACCGCAGAAAGGCGCACCACCCGACCTCCAGTTCGCGGCCGTAAATGTCGTCGTGAAAATCAAACAAATGCACTTCGAGCTGACGCGCCGGGGCGGCCGTCTCCACACTCGGTCGCCGCCCGAGGTTGGCCACGCCGTCGAGCGGACGCCCGTCCAGCATCACCCGCACCGCATACACGCCGTCGGGCGGCAGCAATTCGTCCTCCAAGCGCAGATTGGCCGTGGGAAACCCGAGGGTGCGGCCGAGCTGGCGGCCGGCCACCACCGTGCCAAGCACCGCCGGCCGGCGGCCAAGCAGGCGGCCGGCCCGCGTCAGGTCGCCGCCGGCCAGCGCCTCGCGCACCGCCGTGCTGCGGGCGGACGCGCCATCGACCTGCACCTCCGGAACCGCGTGCACGCTCACGCCCATCGACCGCAGCAGCGCCACGCTGCCACGCGCCCGGTAGCCGAAGGTCCAATCGTCACCCACCGCCACCGAGCCGAGTGGACGGCAGGCAGACCGCAATCGATGCACAAAATCCTCCGCCTCGGTGGCCGCAAAGGCGTCATCAAACGCCAGCACCAGCACGCGCCCGACCCCCAGCCGCTCCAGCACCTTCAGTTTGTGGCGCGTGGAGGTGAGCCGCGGAGGGGCCCGGTCAGGCCGGAGCACCCGCGCCGGATGCGGATCAAACGTGACCACCACCGCCGATCCTCCCGCCTGCCGCAAGGCCGTGCCAATGACCGCCTGGTGGCCGACATGCACGCCGTCGAACACACCGATGGCCAGATGCACCGGGCCGGGTACCCGCGCCAGTTCCTCAATGGCACGCAACGTCTCCACGGCTAAACCCCGCGCAGGCGCGACACCTCGGGCAGACTGAGCATGGCCGCATGCAGGTCGGCCACCGGGCCCTCCTTCAACTGCCTGAATGTCACCGCCCGCGAAAGATCGAACTTCCCGCTGCGGGTCCGGCGCAGGGACGCCAGATGCGCGCCGCAACCGAGCCGCTGCCCGATGTCATGCGCATAGGTGCGCACGTAAAACCCCTTGCTGCACAGCACCCGGAAATCGATCTCCGGCGGCTCGAAGCGGGTGATAGCATGATGAAAAACATGTACCAGCCGCGGCTCGCGCTCGATCTCCTTGCCCTGGCGGGCCAGCTTGTACAGCGGCACACCGTCCTTCTTGATCGCGCTGACCATCGGCGGCAGCTGGTAAAAATCCCCGCGGAAGGCGTTGAACGCCTCCTCCACCTGCTCCCGCGTGAGCGCCGGCACCGGTTTCTCCTCCAGCACCTCGCCCTCCTTGTCCTGCGTGCTCGTGGTGACACCCAGCCGGATCGTGCCCTCGTATTCCTTGTCCTCCGCCATCAACAGGTCCTGAATCTTCGTGGCCTTGCCGACCACCACGATCAGCAGACCGGTCGCCATCGGGTCGAGGGTGCCGCAATGGCCGACCTTCTTCGTGTTCAGACTGCGCCGGGTGACCGCGACCACGTCGTGGCTGGTCATGCCCGGGGCCTTGTCGACCAGCAGGACGCCGTCAAGCTGGGATTGCTGCGATGAGTGCCTCATGAATGGATGATAAAACCCGCTGGCGCGCCTCGCCGACCGGTCCGGCCAGACGGGCGCCGGCCGCCATGCGGTGGCCGCCGCCGCCGAACCGCCCGCACAGCGCGCTCGCATCAAAACGCGCATCCTTGCTGCGCACGCTCAGCCGCACCTTGCCGTCCGGCAGCTCCTCGAAAAAAGCCGCCACCACCACACCGTCAATGCCGCGGATATGGTCGATCATGTCCTCGCTGTCGCCGGGCAGGGCGCCGGCACGCCCCGCCATCTCCGCTGTCAGAAACCAGCTCGCCACCCGGCCGTCAGCCGAAATATCAAGCACCTGCAGGAGTTCGCCGAGCAGCTTCACGCGGCGCAACGGGCTGCTCTGGTAGATCTTGCGGTTGAGTTCGCCGACGTCGAGGCCGGTCTCAATGAGCCGCGCGGCCCAGCGGTAGGTGGCCGGGGTGGTGTTGGAATACTGGAAGCTGCCGGTGTCCGTCGAGATCGCCGTATACAGGTTTTCGGCGATCGCGGCGTCCAGCGGCACCTCCGCCGCCTCCAGCCACTCGGCGACAATCTGGCCGGTCGCCGGCGAAGCGGAGTCAATGTAATGGTGGTGCCCGTAACGGGTATTGCTCAGGTGATGGTCGACGTTGACCAGCATCGGCACCCCGGCGATGGCGGCATTCACGCCGTCGCCCAGCCGCGGCTGGGTGGCATTGTCGAGGGCAAACACGATGTCCGCATCCACCGCCCCGGACGGACGGGTGACCCGCTCGCCGCCCGGCAGAAAGCGCAGGGCGTCGGGCAACCCGTCCTCGTTGAGCACGACGACAGGGTGCCCCAGTTTCTGCAGCGCCAGAGCCAGAGCGAGCGCCGACCCGATGGCATCACCGTCGGGACGCACGTGCGAGGTGACGACACAGCGGCGGGGCGCGCCCCGGAGCAGAGCGGCAAGGTCGGCAAGACTGAGGCTGGCGATCAGGGACATGACAGTGGTGGAAAAGAAATGCGGACCGGCGCGGCGACCGGGCTCCCGCAGGCCGGAAAGGTCAGTCAGTTTCGTCCGCCGGCAGATCGCCAGCGGGCCGACCGGACTTTTTCGACTTCGGTTTCGGCTGCGGCTCCCGCGGCACACCGGCCGCCGGGTACGGCGGTTCGTCGGGCGCGACCTGGGCATCGATCTCCTCAATGATGCCGAGCACGCGCACACCGCGTTCCACCGAATCGTCCTGCTTGAAATGCAGCGACGGTGTATTTTTCAAAATCACGCGCTTGCTGAGTTTCTGGGAGACGACGTGGGCGGCCCGGGTCAGTTTGCGCATGGCCTCGGCCTGGCAGTCCTCGCGGCCGATGATGCCGACGTAGACGTGGGCCTGTTTGAAATCCGGGGTGAGATCAACCTCGTGGATGGTCACAAGAGCCCCCCCGAACTCGAAATCCTTGTTCAGGATGTCGGCCAGTTCGTGCTTCATCAGCTCGGCGACGCGGCGTTGACGGTTGGTCACAGCGTCTGGGTCAGTTTCTCCAGCTCATAGCACTCGATGATGTCGCCTTCCTCGTAGTCGTCGAAGGCGCCCAGCTTGATGCCGCATTCCAGTCCGTTGCGGACTTCCTGCACCTCCTCGGTGTAGCGCCGCAGAGTGGACATCTTGCCGTCAAACACCGGAGTGCCGCCACGCAGCACCCGCGCGTGCGCGGTGCGCGTCACCCGGCCGTCAGTCACCCCGCAGCCGGCCGCATAACCGCGCTGAACCTTGAAGACCTGCTTGACCAGGGCATGGCCGATGATGCGTTCGCGGGTCAGCGGATCCAGCAGGCCGAGCATGGCGTCGCGCACCTGATCGATCAGTTCATAGATGATCGAATACAGCTTGATCTGCACACCTTCGCGCTTGGCCGCGGAGACCGCTTTGGACTCCACCTTGGTGTTGAAGCCGATGATGACGGCGTCGGTGGCGCTGGCCAGCAGGACGTCGCTTTCCGTGATCGGCCCGGCACCGCTGGCCGCAAAATCGAGCGTCACCTTTTCCGATTTGATGTCCTTGAGGGCCCCGACGATGGCCTCAACCGAACCGGCGGCATCCGCTTTGAGGATGAGGCGCAGCACCTTCACCGTCGAATCAATGCTGGCAAACAGGTCCTCCATGCGGTTGCGCCGCGGATGGGCCAGCTTTTCCAGACGCTGGGCGCTGCTGCGCTCTTCCGACAACCGCTTGGCGTCGCGCTCGGAACGCATTTCGAGCACCTCGTCGCCGACCGACGGCGGCCCGGAAAACCCGATGACTTCACACGGGATGGACGGGCCGGCCGACTTGATCGGCTCACCCCGGTCATTGAAGAGACCGCGCACCTTGCCCCAGTTCTGGCCACAGATGAACGGCATGCCCGGTTTGATGGTGCCCGTGCTGGCAATCACCGTGGCCGTCGGCCCCTTGCCGGCTTCCACCCTCGATTCGACGGCGATGGCGCGCACCGGCGCCTTCGGATCGCTCTTGAGTTCGAGCATCTCGGCCTCCAGCAGGATGATTTCGAGCAGCTGATCGATATTGGTCCCCTTGAGCGCCGAGATTTCCACGCAGCTGGTGCTGCCGCCCCAGTCTTCGGGCATCAGGTCGTTCGCCTGCAGCTGCTGCTTGACCTTGTTGACGTCGGCCCGGGGCAGGTCGCACTTGTTGAGGGCGACCACAATCTTGACCCCGGCGGCCCGGGCGTGCGCCAGCGCCTCATGCGTCGTCGGCATCATGCCGTCGTCGGCCGCGATGACCAGGACCACAATGTCCGTCAGGTTCGCGCCCCGCGCCCGCATCGCGGAAAAAGCGGCGTGACCCGGAGTGTCCAGAAAGACAATCGTCTTCTTCTCGCCGCCGAGTTCATGCTCCACCGCGTAGGCACCCAGATGCTGGGTGATGCCGCCGGCCTCGCCGGCCGCCACCCGGGATCGGCGGATATAATCAAGCAGGCTCGTCTTCCCGTGATCGACGTGCCCCATGATGGTGACGATCGGCGGACGGGTTTTGAGTTTTTCGACTTCCGGCTCCGGCTCCGGTTCGGGCGGCGCGACCACCTCCTCCTCCACCTTGTGCACGCCCTCGCCTTTCTTGCGTTTTTCGCGCTCGAAAGTGAACCCGTGGTTCTCGCAGACTTTGGCCGCGATGTCCGGTTCGATGGCGCTGTTCTGGTTGACGAAAATGTCCAGAGCCATCAACTCCTTGATGATCTGGAATGACTTGATGCCGATACGCTCCGCCAGATCCTTGACGATGACCGGCGGCTTCAGGTGAATGACCTTCGGATCCAGCGGCTCTTCCTCCACCGCCACTTCTTCCCCCGGCTCGCCGGCGGGCTCGTCCTCGGCCTCAACCGGTGCCGGTCCGGTGACGGCATGCAACTGCTGAAACAACCGCGCTTCGGCCTCCGCCTTGGCCTCCTCCTTGGCCGCCTGGATCTTGGAAATCGGCTTGAGCAGCTGGGCCGCCGCGGCCGCCCGGACGGCGCGGGCCTCCTCCAGTTTGCGCCGGCGTTCCGCCTTGGCGGCCTCCTCGTCAAAGAGCGAAAGCGCGCT
>JALRGF010000063.1 GCA_023253495.1 Verrucomicrobiales bacterium | reverse complement strand
GACGAGGAGCTGACGGCGAAGTTGGAGGCCGCCTGGGGCAAGGTTGGCGGGGCGGCGCTGGGGCCGGAAATGGCGAAGCTGGCGGAGGAGGAGCATGCCAAGTGGAAGAAGCGGCTGACGCCTGATTTCCTCAAGGGGGCGGACCGCAGTGCGGGTCGTGTTCTGTACGCGACTTCCTGCGGGCAGTGCCATGTCCTGTTTGGCGAAGGCGGCAAAATCGGTCCGGAGCTGACCGGCTCGAATCGCGCGAACCTCGATTACATCCTTGAGAATGTGACCAACCCGAATGCCCTCATCGGGGCGGACTACGAGCTGCAGGTTTTTGCGCTGAAGGACGGCCGCAGCGTGGCCGGCATGATCCGCAAGCAGACCGACTCCGCCTTCACTGTGCAGACGATCACCGCGGAGGAGGTGGTGGCCCGGGCCGACATTGCCGAGCAGAGCAAACCCGGCCTTTCCATGATGCCGATGAACCTGTTTGCCGCGCTCACCGACGAGCAGGTCCGCGACCTCGTCGCGTACCTGGCCAGCCCGGGCCAGGTCCCGCTGCCCGGCGAAGGGCCGGCCGACACCGTGATGCGGGTGCCGGGCGCGCTCGAGGGCGAAAGCCTGAAAATCACGGCGAAGACGGGCGGCGAGGCCATGCCCCAGAACATGGCCGGTTTCCCCGACAGCCAGTGGTCGGGCGACGATCAACTCTGGTGGACCGGAGCGAAACCCGGTGACCGCCTGACTCTCGCTCTGCCCGTGACCCAGCCGGGGAAATACGCGCTGAAGGCGGTCTTCAGCCGGGCGCCCGATTACGGGGTGGCGCGGTTCCTGCTCGACGGCAAACCGCTGGGTGACAAACAGGCTGATTTCTTCGGCTGGAAAGTCACGGCCACGCCGCTGCTCACGCTCGGGGAGGCCGAACTGACTTCCGGCGAACATGCCTTCACCATCGAAATCACCGGAGCCAATCCGGAGGCGGTCAAGGCGTTCATGATCGGGCTCGATTATCTGTGGCTGGAGAAACTGTAGGGCGTTCGGCGCACCGAGCGATGCGCACCGAGCGATGAGTGAAGCCATGGGCAGCGGTGGCCCGTCACCATCCTCCAAAAGACAGCTGCGCTAAGGCGCCAGGCCGGCCGCCAGCCGCATGATCCCGCGCTCGGTGAAATCGTCGTCGCGGGTCAGAGTGCCGGCGAGCGCGCCTTCCTGGAACACCAGCAGCCGGTCGGCGACCCGCAGAAGTTCATCTGTGTCCGGGGAGGCAAAGAGAACGGCGGCGCCGCGCTCGGCCAGACGCTCCATGGCCTCGTAGAGGGCAAGGCGGGCCGGAAGATCGACGCCGCGCGTCGGATCGTCGAGCAGCACGACGGTCGGTCGGGCGGGCAACCACGCAGCAAGGGCCGCTTTCCGGCGCTGTCCGGGAGTGAGCTGGTCCGGTGCCTGGTCGAGCGGGCCATCGGTGATCGACAGGTGCTCGTTGAGCATGGCGGCGAGGCGGTCGACGGTGGCATGGCGGACGACTCCGGCGGGTGCGAGCGGGCGCAGGCCGGGCAGGGTGAGCCATTCCCGCAGGGTGGGCGCAGGCGCAGTGCCGGCGCGGCCGGCGTCCGCCGGCACCCAGGCCATGCCGGCGGCGGCGGCGGTCCGCGGAGTGAGCGGGTCGACGGAGGTTTCGTTGACGGCGATGGATCCGCCGAGGGCGGTATCGAGGCCGAAGAGGGTGCGGAGGAGGGCGGTGCGGCCGCTGCCGGCAAGCCCGGCCATGCCGACGACCTCGCCTTCGCGCAGAGAGAAGCTGACGGCGGTGGTGGGGAAACGGGTGGTGCGCAGGGCGTCGACCCGCAGGCGTTCAAGACCGGGCTCGATGAGTTCCTTGAGAGGGAGGTCGAATTCCCCCCCGATCATGTGGGCGCCGAGTGTCCTGGGATTGAGTTCGTGGCGGGCCAGTTCGCCGCTGAGCTGTCCGTCGCGCAGCACGGCGACGCGCGTGGCCAGCGCCTCAATTTCCCCGAAGCGGTCGGAGGCATAGACGATGGCGGTGCCTCGCGCCTGCAGGTCCCCGAGCGCCTCGAACAGGCCATCGGTGTCCTGCGGGCGGAGCGCGGCGGTCGGGGCGTCGAGCAGCAGGAGACGCGGTGCCGTGGCCAGGGCGCGGGCGAGCGCGACCTGTTGCCGGGCCGCCGGAGTGAGCGTGCCGAGGCGGGCCGACGGATCGATGGCTGCGCCGAGACGGCCGAGCCAGTCGGCGGCCCGGCGCGCCATGGCCGGGCGGTCGACGCGGAAGCCGGACCGGAGCGGTTCGTGGCCGAGCGCGACGGCTTCGGCCACGGTGAGTTGATCCGGCAGCCCGGGTTCCTGCGGCACCAGGGCGATGCCGAGGGCGCGGGCGGTGCGCGGGTTCAGGCCGGTCACGTCCTGCCCGTTCCAGAGGAGGCGGCCGCGGTCAGCCGGGTGGGCTCGGCTGAGGAAGTGGCCACCCGCGACTGCCAGCAGGGCGGATTTGCCCGCGCCGCTGGCTCCCATCAGCCCGAGGATGTCGCCGCGGCGGACGCTCAGATTGATGGCATCAAGCGCCGGCCGCCCGTCGCGATGGCGGGTGAGGTCGCAGATTTCCAGCAGCGGGGGAGCAGTCGGCATCGGTCAGATGAGAAGCATGCAGTCACCGTAGCTGAAAAACCGGTATTCCTCGCGCACCGCCTGTTCGTACGCGTGCCGGACGAGGTCGCGGCCGGCGAACGCACTGACGAGCATGAGCAGGGTGGACTGGGGCAGGTGGAAATTGGTGAGCAGCGCGCCAATGGCCCGGAACTCGAACGGCGGGTAAATGAAAATATCCGTGGCTCCGCGGTCGGCGACGATCCGGCCGCGGGTGCGCGCCACGTGTTCGAGTACCCGGGTCACGGTGGTCCCGATGGCGACGATGCGGCCGGCCGCCTGCAGGCGGGCGGCTGCCTCCGGGCCGAGTTCATAGTTTTCGCGGTGCATGACGTGGTCGGCGATGCGTTCCGCCTTGACCGGCCGGAACGTGCCCACGCCCACCTCCAGAGTGAGGAAACAATGAGGGATGGTGGCCAGCAGCGCCGGCGTGAAGTGCAGCCCGGCGGTCGGCGCGGCAATCGCTGCGGCCTTGTCCGCGCGGGCAAAGGTCGTCTGGTACCGCTCCTCGTCCGTGGCGTCGTCGGCCCGCCCCATATAGTGCGGCAGCGCCAGATGCCCGTGGACCGCCTCGTCCGGCGGCTCATCCCACGCGATCAGCCGGGCGCCGTCATCCGCATCGACCGCGGTCACCGTACCCGTGGAGCGGCCGACGCGCACGGTGGCGCCGACGCGCATTTTCCGCCCCGGTTTGACCAGACACCTCCAGGCCCCGTCCGGCTCGACACCCAGTCGCAACAGTTCCGTCCGGCCATCTTCCGCGAAGAACCGGGCTTTGGCCACCCGGGTGTCATTGAGCACGACCTCGTCTCCCGGGCGGAGGAAGGCGGGGAAATCGACGAACTGCCGGTGGCTGACGGTGCCGGCGGCGCGGTCGACAACCATCATCCGTGCCGCATCGCGCCGCTCCGGCGGGCGGCTGGCGATCAAGCCGGGGGGCAGGGCGTAGTCGAAATCGGCGGTGCGCCAGTCGTTGGCAGTCATGAAAAATCTTCTCGGAAAGTGTCCGGTGCGGACGATGGTCGGAAGACAGTTAATTAGCAAAGATGTTGTCCATTCGTCCTTGGGTGATCGGAGCGGTGGTGCTGGCGCTGGGCGTCGGCTCGCGTCTGCATGCCGTGGAGACGGATGGTTTTCAGGCGCGGCTGGCCGAGGCCGTCCGCGGCGATGACCGTGCCGCCGCTCTGCGCGCGCTTGATGCCCTGGCCGCCGAGGCGCTGCAGGCCGGGCGGCTGGACCTGCGGGCGCAGGTGACGGTGGCGCAGGCCCGTCTGCGGATCAGCACCGGTGCTTTCGATGAGGTGCCGGATGACCTGGAGGAAGCGCGTTCGGAAGCGCGCTCCGGCGGCTTGCCGGCGCTGGAAGCGGACATCGCTGAAACACTGGCTGATTACTGGATGGCTCAGGGCGATCTGGTCACGGCGGCCGAGTGGCTGGAGGAGGCGTGGGCGTCGGCCCTGGCGGCCGCGCCACAGGAGCTTGATCTGGCCCTGCGGGCCCTCGGGCGCCTGCACGATCTACGGCGCTCGCTGGGGCAGGAGCCGCTGGCCGCTCAGGCGCGCGCATGGCAGGCGCTCGTAGCCGGCTCTCCCGGGGCCCCGGAGCCGGAAATCGTGCTGCAGCCGACGCTGCTGACGACGCAGGTGGCGGCCGAGGAAGTCGGGCGGGCCCGGTTGTTTCTGGCCAATGCCACGCCGCAAGCGGTGACCGGCACCCTGATGATCGATGGCGGAGACCTGGCGGTCGCGTCATGGGAGTCGCGGGGCGCACACGAAAGTGTGACACTGCAATTTCCGGCCGTCAGCGGGGCGGTGCCCCACTCCACGGCCGAGGGCCGGAAACTCACGCTGCTGCCGGGAGAGGCGCGCACTGTCGTGGTGGAGGTCGAACCGAACACGCCGCCGCGCCCGGGAGTGCGGGAAGTCAGCGTGGTGTGGCAGGCGGGGGCGGCCAGCCAGACGTCGAAGGCCCGGTTCCACTTTCTGCGGTCCCGCGAGCTGCCGGCCACTTCGGTGGCCAACTCCTGCCAGGTGCGGCTCAGCCCGCTGGTCAGCGTGCCGGTTTCCATGGACATCTATCACCGGGGCCCCCGGCCGCAGCATGTCCAGGACATCCTCCCCGTGATGAGCCGTCCGTGCCGGGTCGAATTGCACGAATGGCTGGGCGATGGCGCGCGCGGGCGCCGGTGGCTGGCGGTCGACTCAGACGGAGACGGCCGGTACAATGGCGCCGCCGATGCCGTGGCGGCAGATCGGGACGGCAGCGGCTATCCCGATGTCGAATTCAGCGCGGCAAAACCAGTGGTCGCGCTCGAGGTCCGGTTGTTTCCTTTGCCCTCGGCCGACGGCAGTGTGCCGGCGGCCCTGGACCTGACCGTCTCCCTGCGCGACGGTGGCTGGTGGCGTGAGCCGGCCGACGTCACTCACCGGGTGGAGCCGGGAGGGGGGAGCAAGGATTAAGGCTGAAGGCTGAAGGCTGAGGGCTGAAGGGTGAAGGGTGAAAAAAATGGGGG
>JALRGF010000706.1 GCA_023253495.1 Verrucomicrobiales bacterium | reverse complement strand
ATGTCGGTGCCGATCGGCTGCCCGGTCGCCTCGTAGCACGCCCCGGTATTCAGCTCGAAAATCTTGACCGTGACCTGCGATGCGTTTTTCACCCACACGTCGAGCGACACCGCGTCCCCGGTCGCCCAGCGCACCGGATTGGCCGCATCAAAATCCAGATCCACCCGCCGCTTGAGCGCGTCATAGGCTTCGGACGACAGCGCGGAAGCAAGCGCCTCGGCCAGTTTCGGGTCGTCCACGCCGGCGGTCAGCCGCGCCTCCGCAAAGACCGCCTTGAGCCAGGCTTCCTCGAAGTACGGCGCGAAGACGGCCGGCGAATCGGCGGTGGCCAGCAGACGCAGCAGGTAGTCGCGCACCAGCGGCTCGTCGCTCCCGATCGGCGGACGGTGGCTCACCGCGGCAAAGTCGGCGGCCAGATCCGCCGGGAACTGCCACCGCTGCGGGTCGCGCTGCCAGACCGGATTGACGTAAAACACCTGGCGCGGCAGCTTCACGTATTCCAGAAACGCCGCCGCATCATACACGCCGCGGCTCCGCGCCAGATCCAGCCGCTGGTACAGCAGATGCGCCTTCAGTGAGTTGAAGGGGTCTCCAAGCGGGGCGGCAAATGCCCATGCCCGCGCCAGCCAGGCGTCGCGCGCCGCCGGATCACGCCCGGCATCATCATCCCCACCGGGACGCAGCTTCCCCAGATACGTCATGACAAACTGCTCGTGGCGCCCGAGGTCCGCCTCCGCCGCATCAACGCCGGGCTGCGCCGCCCGCAGCCGCCGCAATTCATCCAGCTGCGCCAACGTGAGCGCCCGGTGAATCGGAAACTCCCCGAACCCGCGGCTCTCCGGCACCGCCAGGTCCGCCGCCACCAGCTCCACCAGCCGCTCCACATCGGGACGGGTCAGGCGCGCCAGCGCCGCCCGCCGCTGCGCCGGAGAAAACGGGTGCCCGGACGCCACCAGCCGCGCCACCGCCCGCTCGCTCAGTTGATCCAGATGATCGACCCCCGCCGTGGCCTGCTCCAGAAATTTCCCCTCGGCAATCAGCCCGCCATCAAGCGCCACCGGCAGGTCCGGCTTCTCGCTCGGCACGTCCCGCTCGTGGGGAAACTCCAGCCCGAGCTGCGTCCTCAGAAAGGCCAGCGTCCCCTGCGGATCAACCCCGTAATCAAGCAGCGCCTGCCGCCACTCGAGCGGCATCCTCGCCGATGACTCCGGCGACCGCTGCGCCCACTGCTCCAGCCATTCGCGGAACTCGGCCCGCTTTCCCTGGTTCTGCAGGTGCAGGGCATGGTAAAAATAATAATCCTCGGTCCCGGGCACCAGCTGCCGCAGCGCGTCCTCGCGGTCAGCCGCCAACGCAAACTTCTCGACAAACCCGATTTCCCCGGCCCCCCACCCCGTCGCAACCGCTGCCAGAGAAGTCACGACCGCCGCCGTCAGCATCGCAGGCTGTGTCACCACCCTTCCGGGAGAGGCGGGCATTGAGGCAATGCGTGGATTTTTCATGGGATTGCGGCGGGACAGAGGATTTTGGCGGGCGATGAAAGAAGACTGGATTGAAAATAACCGAGCGCTGCCGCCCCGTCGAGCCACGACCACGGCCCAGCCTCCGTGACCACAACGGCGGGGCGGGCTTTTTCTTGGGGGATTCCTTGGATAAAGAGTTAGGAAGGACAGGGAAGGGACCTGAGGGACCTGAGGGACCTGAGGGACCTGAGGGACCTGAGGGACCTGAGGGACCTGAGGGACCTGAGGGACCTGAGGGACCT
>JALRGF010000700.1 GCA_023253495.1 Verrucomicrobiales bacterium | reverse complement strand
GGATGGGCGGGATGGGCGGGATGGGCGGGATGGGCGGGGAGCCCCTTTTGTTGAGGGATGGCGGAGGATGGGCCACGCGGGGCTGGATGGAGGACCTATTTGAGAGCGCTCGAGCTTTCTGCTAACCTGCTGGTTGCGGCTCGCGTCGGTACACCAACGGCATCGCGCAGGGATGACAGAGCATAGCCGGAGGTCGGAGCAGAGCGCAGACCTCCGGAACACGATTCCCCAAGCCATGCATCGCGGAGGGATGCCAGAAGCCTGGCCCGGAGCGGATCATGCCCCGGCCTCGTCCATGGGAGAGTGCGTTCGTTCCGACTTGCGTCGGCGCATCCGCGCCAAGTCTTGCTGCTCCTCACTGCTGACCTGCGGGCGGAGTGGTCATCAGGAACGTGAGCAGGTCCTTGATTTCGGGCGGGCTGAGGGCGTCGAGCAGGCCGGCGGGCATCAATGACTGGGGCAGAGCCTCGGTCGTGCGGATCGACGATTTCGGGATGGCAGTGACCTGACCGCCGGGCTGGGCGATTCTGAGCGTATCGGACGATTCGCCGGCGCGGGTGCCGACGGTCACGGTGCCGTCGTGGCTGGTGATCTGGTAGGCGACGGCGTCCGGGTTGATCGAGGCGTTCGGCTCGGTGATGTCGCGGAGCAGGCTGGCGTAGTCGCGGTGGATCGAATTCCCGAGGTCCGGGCCGACGGCGTGCCCCTGGCCGTTCATGGTGTGGCAGGTGGCGCAGGCGGCCTTGCCGTGGTAGAGGTCGCGGCCGCGGTGCCAGTCGCCGCCGGCGAGTTCCGGCAGGGCGGAGACGCCGGGTGCGGGGTCCGGCGGGTCGGCGAAAGGCAGGAAAAACCGGGGCAGCCCGAGCGGGCGCGGGCGCGGGTCAAGCGCGGTGTGGAAAGTCATTTCCAGGCGGGTCGCGGGGGTGGCGATTTCGAGGTCGAGGTTGAGCCATGCCGGGCCGGTGATGGTGCGGGTCAGGGTGGTGCCGGCGATGCTGGTTCCATCGGCCATCAGAGTGACGGCGGCGTCGCTGAGCACGGTCAGGGTGACGGTTTCCGGTTCCGGGGAGTAGTCGAGCGACGACCCTGGCTGGGTGCGCGGCTGGAGCAGGTGGCTGAGGTCGAGGCGGGTGCGCAGGACGAGGGTGCCCGGTTTGGTGAAATAGGCCAAGGCGACATCGTGGTCGTGGCTGCCGAGGGTGATTTCGCGGGTCACCTGGAAATCCGGGTGTGGGAGCCAGCCGTTCCAGGTGGCGCCATTTCGGCCTTGCCATGCCGCCTGCAGGCCGGTGAGCGAATGGGCGAGATCGATGGCCGGGGCCTGGGGCAGGCCGGGATCCGGGCGCGGGGTGTCCACGGTGATGGCGTATCCGACGGCGCGGGTCCGCGGTGCGGTTTCGATGACGAGGTGGCGATGGTCGGCGCTGAGGGTGGCGGTGGTGACGGGCAGGCGGAAGCGTGGTTCCGATTCCTGAGCGCGGACCACGGCGTATCCCGGGCGCAAGGATTCGAAGCGGTCGGCGGCGGCGACGTGGCGGCCGCTTTCGATGGTCACGCGGGAGGCGAGGTCGTTGCCGGCAGCAGGGTCCAGCGGCCGGTCGAAGGCGATGACCGAGGTGGTGGCGTCGCGGGCCCATGCGAGCACCGGCTGCGGTGCCGCGGTATCGACGTAGCGGATCTTGAAAACCCGTCCGGGGTGGGACGGGCCGAGCCCCCAGTCGGGCGGGCCGGAGTGGCCGCAGACGACGAGGTCGCCGGCGGGCGAGATGGCGCAGTCGACCACGAGCATGCCGAGGGCGGCGATGAGCTGGGAGTGGGCGACGTAACCGGCGGCGGTGCGGGCGAGGGTGGTGCGCCAGAGTTTGCCGCGGGCCTCGCCGGTGACGAGGGCGTCGTGTTCCCAGAATGACGGACCGAAGCAGGCGCGGCCGGGCGCGGGCCCGTTGAAGCGGAATCCGCAGGTGCTCTGGTGCTGCGGGGCGAAATCCCAGACGCTCGGTTCGTCGATGACACCGGGCAGCAGCCGCGGGTGGCGCGGCGGAAAGCCGTAGTGGCGGCCGGTCTGCAGGTGGAGCAATTCGTCAAACGGATTGCCATTCGGCAGCCAGGTCGCCCCTTCCTGGTCGGTGGCGAACAATTCACCATGGCGGTCCCATTGCAGCGACATGATGTAGCGCAGGCCGCTGGCGAGCTGGGTCACGGTGCCGTCCGGGTCGAGGCGCAGCAGGCAGCCGCGGCGTTTGTCGGGCGAGTAGCCGGCCTTCACGTGGGCGCCTCCCGCCGGGCCGCGGTCGGCCGGCAGCCAATAGCCGTTGCCCGGATTGGCACTGCCCATGGTGACGAACCACGACCCGTCCGGGCCGGCGGCCAGTCCGAGCGCGCTGTCGACGCGCCGGTGCATCAACGTCGGGTCGTCACGCAGCGCCGGATCGTCCCAGCCGCGGACGACCGATTCGCGGGACTCCGGAATGCCGTCGCCGTCGGCGTCGCGGAAGCGGATGATTTCATCAGCGAGCAGGGCGTGCGGCATGCCGTCCTTGACGACCATGCCGAGCGGGTAGTTGTCGGTGGTTTCTGCGGAAAACGTGTCGACCCGGTCCTCCAGGCCGTCGCCGTCCGCATCGCGCAGCAGATGGAACCGCCCGTCGTAGCCGCCGGCGAACAACCGTCCGTCGGGGGCGTATTCGATGTTGTTCAGGTTGGTCAGACGCACCGGCAATTCATCGACGCGGAACCCCGGGACCAGCATCTGCACGACCGGGGCGTCCTTGGCGGCGACGAGCGGGACCGGGCGCGGCGCCTTCGGGTCCAAGGCGCGGAGGAAAGGAGCGTGTTTCCGGGCGAGCCAGGTTTCGATGCGGTCGATTTCCGCGGGGTCGAGGCGACGGTTGAACCACAGCACTTCCGCGAGGCGGCCGTTGAAGAA
>JALRGF010000603.1 GCA_023253495.1 Verrucomicrobiales bacterium | reverse complement strand
CCCATACGGTCCATATCGCGAATGCGTGTAGGTATATCAGAGAGCTTTGCCGCACGATCAAGAACCTGCTTTCGGTTCACCTCGCGCGTCTGGTCGTTTGAGAAAACATAGGTGAACTCTTTTTGCATAGGGTCGATGACCGTCCATGTGCCGACGATGCCCATCGACGAGGTGCGCGCGCTGCCCCGGGTGCCGGTGGCGGTCGCCGACGCGGCGGATTTTGACACCCTGCCGCTGACCGCCACTCCTGCCGGCAGTTGGTCGGGCTTCGAGGGGGCGGTCATGGGGATGGCTGATGACGATGGTGTTTCGCTCGCGGCCAGGCCGTCCTCCCCCGCGACCCTGGGCGTCGCGGTGCCGCAGGCCGGCGTGCTTTCCTGGTGGTGGCGACGCGATCTCGGCGGCACTCTGAACCATCCTTCGGGAAGCATGGTCACCAACGGGGTCGATGTCTGGTCACAGCCGCGCTGGGAGTTCGCCTACCTCCACGCCACCGCGGCCCGCACCGCCAACTGGCAGGCCTCCGGCCCCCCCGGCTCGGTCTGGCTGGACGCCCTGGCCTGGCGCCCGGGCCCGCCCGGACCGGTCCAGGACGGCATGGATGTGACCGGCCTCACCTTCACCTCAAGCAACAGCAGCTGGAACACAGTGCCGATGCAAGGCGCCCGCGACGGCGACATCGCTTTCAGCAACAGTTCATCCTCGACCCTCCAGACCACGGTGACCGGCCCGGCCTTCGTCAGCTGGTCGGTCATGTCGCGCTCCGCCGGGGGCCTCACCTTCAGCGTGAACGGCGCCGCCCTGGGCACCACCGGTGCCGAGGCCGGAGCAGGCTGGGTCCGGCAATCGGCCCCGCTCAGCGAAGGGACCCACACGCTTTCCTGGAAACCCACGAACTCGGTCTCCGGTGACCGCTTCTTCCTCGACGACTTCACCATTGCCCCGATCACGGCCCCCGGCTCCGCCGAACTCGCCGACGCCCTCGATCAACCCGCCCAGTCCTTCAGCAGCGAAGGGCTGGTCGTCCCGCTGGGTCCCAGCGACAGTCACGACGGCAACGACTCCCTCAGCCTGACCCCCCATGGCGTCCTGCGCACAGCCGCGGCTCGCGGACAACGCATGCGCTTCTGGTGGAGGGCCCCCGCGGGCGTCTTCGCCGAAAACGACGGCGGCAGGTTCTTCATCGACGGTATCGAGGTCGCGCGCCTCCGCGCTGGTGCCGGGTGGACCGCGTTTGATTTTGACCTGCCCGGCTCCGGCCCGGCCCAGCTCCAGTGGTCGGCCGGCACCACCAGCATCCAGCTCGATGAACTCGCCCTCACATCGCTGCCGCCGCCATCCGCCACCGCCGCCGCCGCCGCTGGCTGGGACGAGGCCGGCTGGCTGGGAAATCCGGCCCAGGGCGGAGATGGCTGGACCGCCTCCAGCGCCCTCTCGGTCGATGGCCTGGCCGCCCTTTCGGAGGCTCCCGCCGAGCTGGAACTGGACGTGACCGGGCCGGGCTGGCTGCATTTCGACTACGCCGCCGCGGGCCTCGACGTCGAGGTCGACTCGGTGGCTGTGCTCGCGCTCAAACGGAGCGGTGCCGTCACGGAAGCGGCCGCGGACCCCTGGCTGCGCCGGGGATTTCGAACCGAGGCGGTGGCCATCGCAGCGGGCCGCCACCGGGTGAGGATTTCGGCCGGCGGATACGCGGTCGTGGACCGCCTCCGGCTGCTGCCCGCATTGGAACCGGGCATCCTTCATGGAGCGCCCTCGCCGGGCGCCTGGACCTCCATGCTCTCGCCCGGCACCCTGCAAGTGACAGCCTCCGGCGAAACCTCGGATTGGATCCTGCGGGTCTCCGGCCCCGGGCTCCTGGCTCTCGATTGGAACACAGCACCGCGCAACGGCGAGCCGTTTGTGGAACTTCTGCTCGACGGTGACCGGCTCCACCAGCTCCAGAGCACCGTCAGCACCCCCTGGGGACTGAAAACAGACATACCCCCGGGCCTGCACTCCCTCACCTTCCGCGTGCCGCCGGTGCGTCCGCTCCAGCTCATGAATGTCACGCTGACACCCGGCACCCAGCCGCTGGCGGTCGCCGCGGCCAGTCATCCCGAGTTCCGCTGGTCCAATGCCGGCAAACCGTGGCAAACCACCGCTGATGGCCTCGTGGCCCCGACGTCACGCCCCTCGGAGTCCGAACTCGCCGTTCTGGTCCCCGGACTCTCCTTCGTCTCGTGGCCGGCAGAGACCATGCCCGCTGTGGCCCGGCTCCAGCCCGGCTTTCCGGTGCGCCCGGCGCTCGGGCTCGGCGACCGCCGCGGGTTCCTGCTCGATCGCCCGGACCCCTGGGCTCTGACCTGGTCACCCGGCAGCGGCGTCGGTCCGCAAATCGTCCGCAATGTCCAGCCCATCCCCCTCACCGAGGTGACCCCCGAGGACGCCCTGGAACTGGCCGGCAACTGGAGCCTTTCGCTTCCGGAGGACGGAAAATGGCACGCCCTCAAGGGACCGCCAGGAACCCTCGAGTCATGCGTCGACGGCGATGCTCTGGTCACCTCGGTCCGCGATGACGAAACTCCATCCACCGCCATGGCCGTGATCGAGGGACCGGTCCGATCGGTTTTCACCTGGAGCGCGCCCGAGGGCCTCGCCGGGTACGGTGCCGGCGAATTCCTCCGCGCCGGGGTGCCGCTTCTCCAGTACGGCCCGAAAAGCGTCACCTCACGCGGCACCGTCACCGCCGCCGAACATTGTTTCCTCGATTTGCCTAACGGGTCGCACGAATGCGGCTGGCGCGGTTGGCGCGGGCATTCGCTGGCCATCGACCATTTCGGCCCCGCTTCCGGCCCCCGCCTCGCCGACGTCCTCGAAGCGCCGGGCCTGCCCTGGGCGGTGACCGCTCCGACCCGCGATCTCTCGAATCTGGTCGAACTCGAGGACGGCGAGGACGTTCTGCGCGTCGAAAACGCACCAGCCACGGAAACATTCGGCCAGGTGTCCACCCAGATCGTCGGACCCGCCGTGCTCCGGTGCCGGTTGCGGTCGCTCGGGGTCGTTGAAGTCACGGTCGGCAGCCGGCGCTTCGAACTCCCGGCCGCCGACTGGCGCGACCAGTCCGTGGTCATCGAGGATCAGGGACTCACCCGCGTGTCGTTCGCTCCCGCGGACAATTCGGTCCTCTGGCTGGATGCGGTGCGCGTCGATACCCCGAAGCCGTTCCCGGTCGCTGCCACTCCATCCCAGGCGGCGGATGCAGCACTTCTCAACTGGGATTGGGCACCGGGCTGGTCGCCCGCGAACAACCCGGTCGTCGCCCTGGACGAAACCGGGTACGCCGAAGGATCCTTTGCCAGTGCCACCGAGCCCGCCGCCACCCTGCGGATGACGGGCCCCGGATTCCTCAGTTTCCGCGCGACCTCGGCCAGTGACATCACCGTCAAAATGGGCGCGTCCACTCTCATGAACATCCGTGGTCCGATCGTTTACTGGACCAGTTTCCTCCATCAACTGGGTGAGGGCACGCACACCATCACCTTCGCCACCAAAGGCCTGTTCCGCCTCGATGCCGTGAGCTGGACTACCGCCCTGCCCCCGATGACCGGCGACACTGCGCTCACCGACACCGATCACGACGGGGTGCCGCTCCTGCTCGAGTTCGCCTCCGGCCTCTCCGACACCGCACCGGACGCTTCCACCTTCTCCGCCGGCGCCTCGTCCGGACTGCCCCGCGTCCACCGGAGCCCGGCGCCCGGCGACACCCGGTTGCGCGTCGAATACCTCCACCGCCATACCGGCGTGAACTACTTCCCGGAATTCGCGGACTCGCTCACCGGCCCTTGGCAGCCGGCCCCCGCATCGTCAATCCACCTCCTCGACAGCCTCAACGGCCTGTGGTCACGCTACGAAGCCGTCGATCCGGCACCCCCCGGCCGCCGCAACCGCTTCGCCAGGGTCAGGGTAGTGGTGGCTCCCTGAGAGGTGGCAAGGAGTGGGTGTCTGTTTCCTGCCTTGAAAATAGGGAATCGATTCCGGATTTTCAAAGCAAATGATCCCTCGTCACCTTGCCAGGACCGTGACCAAGCGCCTCGGGCAGTCGCCGGTGGTGGTGTTGCTGGGACCGCGGCAGGTGGGCAAGACGACGTTGGCGCGGAGCTTGGAAGTGGGGAAGCCTGTTCAGTATCTTTAGGCAGATCCTCAGTTTGCTGTCTGGCGGGACGACTGCGAGCCATTATCGCACCCACGCCGGTGCCGAGGTTGATCTCGTTCTGGAAGACCCCGGCGGCGACATTACCGCGGTCGAAATCAAACGCACACTCTCGCCGAAAATCACGCCCGGTCTGCTTGAAAGCATGACGACACTCGGTGCCCGGCGGGCGGTCATCATCATTCCCGAAGGCGATCCCTACCCGCTGTCCCGAAACATCACGGCCAGCGGATTGAGGCCTTATCCGGAGTCGATCTCATGAATCGCCCCATTCGGGTGGCTGATCCGACAGATTTCACTCTTGCCGCCGGCTCCTCTCGCCGTACAGCTTTGCCTCTCCCATTCACCATTGCTTCTCTGAGCTGCCACGTGGCCGGACTTCCGGTCCAACCCACCCCTCCCTCCAGCTTCCGCCTTATGGACTGTTCCCGTCTTTCGCTGCGCGAACTCAAAGCGACCGCTGACGCCACCCCGCAGCCGCACCTGATCCGGGCGCAGGTGGCTTCCCTGGCGCTGAAAAAAACCAAGTCCGACAAGGATTATCTCGAGCTGGGGCTGGGCGATGGCGGTGATACCGTCACCCTGCGCTTCTGGCTGGATCATCCCTTGTTTCCGGTCGTGCAGCGTCTGACCGCCCGCGCCTGGGTAGAGCTTTCCGGCGACTGGACGCAGAACCAGTTCGGCCTTGATCTGCGCCCCGGCGCCGCGCTGCGGGTGCTGGAGGCGGCCGAGGCGGCCGAGCTGCTCGCCGGCCCGGAATCGCTCCGGCAACGGCAGGCCGAGGACTTCGCGCACATCACGGCCACGGTCCAGGGACTGGCTGATCCGCGCCTGCGCGCGGTCGGCACCCGCTTTCTCGAGGTCCATGGCGACCGCTTCCGCCGCACCGCGGCCGCCCGCGACTACCACCATGCGCGCCGTGGCGGCCTCGTCGAACATGTCGCTCAGATGATGCGCAGCGCGGAGGCTCTCGCCGGTGCCTACCCGCACCTCAACCGCGACCTGCTGCTCGCCGGCGTGCTCTTCCACGATTGCGGCAAGCTCTGGGAAAACTGCTACCAGGCCGACGGCTTCATCATGCCGTACGAGGAACGCGGCGAACTGCTCGGCCACATCACCATGGGCATCGAACTGGTCAACCGCCTCTGGCGCGAAGTGGCCGACACTCCGGCGGCCGCGGACTGGGCCGTCCTCGTCCCTGCGACCGATGAGGTCCGGCTGCACCTCCTGCATCTCATCGCCTCCCACCATGGCGAGCCGGCCTTCGGCTCCCCGGTGGTCCCGAAAACTCCGGAAGCAGTGGTCCTGCACCACGTCGACAACATCGATGCCAAACTCGAGATGTTTGCCGAGGGGTATGCGACGTCGCCGCCGCTGGCAAAAAACATCCTCGAACGCCGACGCCCGCTGCCCGGGCACCTCATCCGCCCGCTCGCCCCGGTCACCGACGTTTCATGAAATCCGCTCCCTCACCGCCCGTCGGGCCGTCCGGTGGCGAGGCCGACGCGCCCCCGGCGGCGACCACCTCGCTCCCGCTCGTCGCCCGCGGCCGGCGCATCGACTGTCACCCCCGCCCGCTGGTCATGGGCATCGTCAATGTGAATGACGATTCGTTTTCCGGCGACGGCACCCTCGATTTCGAAGCGGCCTGGCGGATTGCACAGCGGCAGGTGGCTGATGGCGCGGATGTCGTCGACATCGGAGCGGAAAGCGCCCGGACCAACCGCAAGGCGGTCGTGGTGGCGGAAGAGGTGCGCCGGCTGGCCGGATTTCTCGAGCGCTGGCACGAGGGCGCGGACCGCCTGCGTCCCCGCTTCCCAGACCAGGTCTGGCCGCCGCTGGTCTCGATCAATTCGTGGCGGCCGGAGGTCGTCGAACTGGTGCTGCCGCTGGGCGGCGACCTGCTCAACGACATCGGCGCGCTGCCCGACGACCGCAACGCCCGGCTCTGCGCCAGCCACGGCGCGGCCCTGCTCATCATGCACAGCATCGGGCAGCCGAAAGTGGTGCACACCCACGTCGGCTACCCGGATGTGGTGGCGGCGGTCGACGCGTTCTTTGAGGCGAAGATCGCGGAGTGCGTGGCCGCCGGGCTCAATCGCGAGGCCATCGTGCTCGATCCCGGGCTCGATTTCGCCAAGCAGCGCGTCGACAACCTGCGGCTGATCGCCGGCCTGTCGCGGTTCCGGCGGTTCGGACGCCCGGTCCTGCTGCCGGTCTCCCGCAAGACGTTCATCGGTCAGACGCTCGGACTGCCGGATCCATCGACCCGCGACGCCGGCACAGTGGCCGCCCTGGTCGCCGGTCAGCTCCGCGGCGCTCACCTGTTCCGGGTGCACCACGTCCGCGCCGCCGCGGAAGCCGTGCGCATCGTGGCAGCCTGCGCCTGAAACCGGAAGCGCGCCCGGGACAGGTACCATGCGGTCTTGCCTGCAGCCTCGGCAACCCGCGGCCGGAATGGCGCGCGATACGGGTTGGGGTCGGGCCTTCAGCCTCTGGGATTTTTATAGGGGCGTTTTCCCTGGGCGTTGCCCCAGGCTGGGATGGGGGTGGCAGCATCCGGACAGGTACCATGTATCTCCCGAGGCATTGATGAGATTGTGTCTCATTTCGCTAAGGGGATGCGCTATCCGGACAGGGATGCGCTATCCGGACAGGTACCCTGTGACGGGAATGCGCCACCGGGATGCGCTACCCGGACAGGTACTTTGTGAAGCGGACAGGGGCATCCGGACAGGTACCATGTATCCCATGTATCCGGACAGGTACCATGTATCTCCCGAGGCATTGATGAGATTGTGTCTCATATCGCCGAGGGGATGCGCTATCCGGACAGGTACCCTGTGACGGGAGTGCGCCACCGGGACAGGTATGCTGTGACGGGGCGGTGCGTTGGCCGGGTTTTTTCTGGCGCGGATCCGTCTTCCGGGTACTCCATGGCGCATGAGTATTCCCCTGCACACACTGCGCGCCGGCGTGATCGGCACTGGGTTCATTGCACCGGTGCACATTGAGGCGTTGAAGCGGCTCGGGGTGCAGGTGACGGCGATTTGCGGGTCGACGGCGGCGGCGCGGGCGACGGCGGCGCAATGGGGGATCGGGGAGGTGTACGGCGGCTACGACTATCGGGGGTTGATCGCGTCGCCGAATGTGGACGTGGTGCATGTCACCTCGCCGAACAAGGTGCATGTCGAGCAGTCGCTGGCGGCGCTGGCTGCCGGCAAACATGTGATCTGCGAAAAGCCCCTGGGCATGACGTCGCGGGAAACCGAACGGGTGGTGGCGGCGGTGAAGCGCGGGGGGGTGCGCAGTCCGGTTTTTGCGGTAAACTACATGTGCCGGTTTTTTCCGGCGGTCCTGCAGATGCGGGCGATGGTTGAGCGCGGTGACCTCGGGCGGATCATCCATGTGCAGGGGCATTTTTTTCAGGACTGGCTGCTGGAGGAGACGGATTTCAACTGGCGGGTACTGGCCGCGGAAGGGGGGAAGCTGCGGGCGGTCGGCGACATCGGGACGCACTGGATTGATGCGGTGTCGTTCATTCTCGGAGCGCGCGCGACCTCGGTGTTTGCGCATCTGGAGACGTTTCACAAATCCCGGCTGCGCCCGAAAGGCCAGGTCCAGACGTTCGCGAGGTCGGATCCGAAGACGATGGAGCGGTACAAAGTCGACACCGAGGACTTCGGCAGCGTGCTCTTGAAGTTCGGCAAGGCGAAGCACGGCCATGTCGACGGCGTACACGCCAATGCGTCCATCTCGCAGGTGGCGGCCGGCTGGAAGTGTGATCTGGCGATCGGGATTTACGGAACGAAGGCGAGCGTCCAGTGGAATTTCCAGGATCCGAACGAGATCCGGGTCGGCGGCCGGGACCGGCCGAACCAGATTTTGCAGCGCGGCACGGCGGGTTTCAGTGATGACGTGGCTGGATTCACCGATTATCCGGGCGGGCATCCGGAGGGGTTTCCGGATGCGCATAAAATGCATTATCGCGCGGTGTACCAGCATATTGCCGGGGAGAGAAAGGCACCGGTCCGGTTCGCCACCGCCGCCGACGGCCACCACGAGGTGGAACTCTGCGAGGCCATTCTCAGGAGCAGCAAGGCGAAAGGGTGGGTGCGGGTATAGGCGGGCAGGGGCATCATCTCTGCGCGCGGAGATCGGGGCGGACACGCCGCCGGCCCCGCTTTTAGTCGGAGGCATGAAAGCCATTATTCTTTCCGTTCTGCTGTCGGCGGCCGGGGCCACGGCGGTGCCGGCCGCGATGACGCCGGTCCCGTGGCCGGCGACCGACGGCCTTGGGCGGTCGTTGCCGCTGGCGGCGGAGACCGGGCCGCCGCGGGCCGACCGGACGGTCGGCCTGTTTTATTTCCTGTGGCTCGGTCCGCATGAGCAGGCGGGCGGGCCCTGGGATGTGACGAAGATTCTGGCGCAGGATCCGTTGGCGATG
>JALRGF010000566.1 GCA_023253495.1 Verrucomicrobiales bacterium | reverse complement strand
CCCGGGAGCGCGTCGGCGCCTGATGCCGTTTTGCGGCGCCCAGGGCCGGTCGGTAGCGTGAGGGGACCGCCTCGTCAGGAGCCCCATTGCCTTCGATCGACCGCCTCGTGCTGCGGGTCGCCATTCCGGTGACCGTGGCTGTGGGCATCGTGGCCGGCCTCATCGGCGCCCTCGTGGCGGCCGACGCCGGCAAGGCGGTCCTGGGAGCCGCCATCGGCATCGTCATCGTGGTGGCGTTCTTCACCGTGGGACAGGTCGTCGTAGGGGCCGTCCTGCGCACGGCACCCCAGATGGCCATGTCCGTCGCCCTCATGGTCTACCTGGTGAAGATCGGAATCCTCTTCATCTTCATCGTCCTGTTCCAGGGGACGACGGCGTTGTTTGAGGCGGCGCGGGCGGGACGCGCGGAGGCGGTGCGGTATCTGGCGTCGGTGGGGGCGGATGTGACGGTGGCGGGCACGGGATTTGACACGCCTTTGGTGGCGGCGGCGCGCACGGGCACATTGGAGACGGTGCAGGCGTTGCTGGAGGCGAAGGCGGATCCGGCGGTGCGCACGGAGCGCAATATGTGGACGGCGCTGACGGCGGCGGCGCATCGCGGGGATGTGGCGATGGTGAATCTGCTGGCGCCGGTGAGCAGCGGGTCGTTGGATGAGGCGCTGCAGATTGCCAGTTTGAAGGGGGTGCCGCAGGTGGTGGATGCGTTGCTGCGGCATGGGGCGGATGTTTTTTCGCGCAGCAAGGAGAACAAGACGCCGTTGATGTATGCGGCCGAGTTCGGCCATGCCGACGCGGTGCGGCTGCTGCTGCTCGCCGGGTCGAACAAGCTTTTGATCGACAACAACCGTCAGACGGCGGCGGATCTGGCGCTGGCCCGCGGCCATACCCATATTCCGCCGGTGCTGGACGATCCGAAGCTGGTGCCGGTGGAGGGGGTGCCGGCTGGGAGCGCCGTTGCGGCGGCGGAGGCCGGGGTGCCGGCGGAAAGTGTCGTGCCGCAGGAGGAGGCGGCGGCCGGCTCGGAGGCGGCCGGGCTGGAGGCGCAGGGAACCGGGGAGGCGGATGTGGCGGCCGTGGTGCCGGGTGCGACGGCGGTGCCGGATGCGACCCTGGCTCCTTCCGGCGCCGGGCTGGCGGCGGCGGATGGTCCGGTGGTGGTGGACCCGGAGTTGTCGGCGGCGGTGGCGGAGGGGGCGCCATTTGCGTCCCCCGATGGCGAGGATGGGGTCAATCCGGTGGCGGGAGCCGGAGTGCCGGGCCGTGGGGCGGCGGACCGTCCATCCGGGCGGCGGGAGTACCCCCGGTTGCAGGGGGTGAAATTGTCCGGGCTGGCGGACGGATCGACCGAAGCGGTCAAGGAGCGGGTCCGCCTGCGTGATTTCCGGGAAGGTCAGTTGCCGATTGTGTTGGAGGAAGTGCCGGCGGCGGGGGAAGCGGCGCGCATCCGGGTGCTCGGACGCGGCGGCAGTGCGCCGGAGATTGTTCCGGCCGGCGGGGTGATTGGCGACACCGGGCTGGAGCTGGTGCGGGTGGAGCGGAAATTTGCGTCAGGCAAGATGGGCCAGGGGCGGTTGGTGGATGTGTCGCATGCCGTGGTGCGGGAGCGGTCGACCGGCCGCCGCCACGTGGTGCACCGCCACCAGACGGCACCGTCGACGGAGGCGACCGCGCTGATCAGCACGGGGGTCGACGGCGAGGTGTACGAGGTGCAGGAAGGGGATGAATTCACGGCGGGCGGCAAGAAGCCGAGCCGCTACAAAGTCATTGACCTGCGGCCGACCCAGATGGTGATCGAAAACCTCGAGACCGGGGAAACGGCCACCGTGGCGCGCGGCGACGCGCGCTGACGGGTGCGCGCCGAAGCGTTCAGACCTCGGCGAGCCTTTCGGCGGAGTCGCCGAAGCGGTCGAGACGGACGTCGAATTTGTCCATCATGGAAAGGAACAGACTGCACATCTTGCGGTTTTCCTTTTCCGAGTAGTCGAGGACGCGGCCGGCCTGCAGTTTGCCGCCGGCGCGGCCGAGGATGGCGACCGGCAGGCGGGTGGCGTCGTGGCTGCCGGTGAGCATGCTGGAGGCATAGAGGATCATGGAATTGTCCAGCAGGGTGCGTTCGCCTTCCTGGATGGCGTCGAGGCGAGAGGCGATGTAGGCCATTTGCCGGAGGAAGAACTGGTTGACCTTGAGCCAGTCGGCGGAGTCGCTGTGGGAGAGCAGGTGATGGATCATGTAATCCACGCCGAGTTTGGGGAAGCGGAGCGAAGAGTGGTCGTTGTTGAGTTTGAGGGTGCAGAACCGGGTGGTGTCCGTCTGGAAGGCGAGCACGAGGATGTCGCACATGAGGCGCATGTGTTCGTCGATGTCCTGGGGGATGCCGTCGGCGGGGCGCGGGATGTCCGGGGCGGCGAGCGTCGGCCGCCACCCCTGGAGTTCGCCTTTGCGGCCGGCCTGTTCGATGCGTTGTTCCACTTCGCGGACCGAGTTGAGGTATTCGTCGAGCTTCTGGCGGTCCGAGTAGCCGAGGCGGCCGCGCAGGCCGCCGGCGTCGGCGAGCACGGCGTCGAGCACGCTCTGGTCGCCGCGGCCGGCCTCGGTTTTGAAGAGGCGGTCGAAGGCGAGGGCCGGGTAGAGTTCGAGCGGGGTCGGGGTGGTGGGCGAGCTCCACGAGATGTGGGAGCTGTAGATCATCGAGTAATTCTTGTGGACCGAGGAGTTCGATTTCTCGCACCCGAGGACGAGGCTGGGGACCTTGGTCTGGTGGCCGATGCGCTGGGCGAGGAGCTGGTCGATGCTGGTGCCCGAGCGGATGTCACCGCCGGAGGCGAGGGGGGCGCCGGAGAGCAGGTTGCCGGTCTGAGAGCTGTGGATATTCCCCTTGAGGGCTTCCTCGTTGTAGAGGCCGGTGATGAAGGTGAGTTTTTCGCGGTGGGCGTGGAGCGGTTGGAGCACGCCGCCGAGTTCCATGGCGGCGCCTTCGCCGCGGGCCCACCATTCGCGCGAGTGGAAGCCGTTGCCGGAGAAGAGGACGGCGAGGCGGACCGGCGGCTCGCTGGAGGTGACCGAGCAGCGGGCGGGTTCGTCGCCCCAGACCGGCAGTGATTCAAACCAGGGCAGGGCCATGCTGACGCCGAGGCCGTGGAGGAAGCGGCGACGGGAGAACGGGTATCGGAGTTGCGGGTTCATGGCGGTGGTGGGGTGAGAGTAGCGGAAGGGAGGCGTGGCGTCACCGGATTTCCTCCTCGCGGGTCGCTTCAAGGGCGCGCTGGCGGAGGAACTGGGGGCTTTCGAGCACGCGGTCGACGGCGGCGGAAAAGCGGTAGTCGTGGCCGTGGAGCGCCTGCATCATGTCGTCGACGAGCGGGTTATCGGAGAGTTTCAGGCCGCGGCCGAGGGCGTAGCCGAGAAGTTTGCGGCAGAACGACCGGAGGAATTCATCGCGGCGTCCGGTGCTGAGGTGGTCGCGCAGGCCGGCCGCGCCGTCGATGACGGCGTCGTTGGGCAGGGTGACTTTGGTGTCGAGCGCGCGGCCGCCGAGGTCGAGGTCGCGGAGGCGTCCGATGGCGTCGAAGTTTTCGAGGGCGTAGCCGTAGGCGTCGATGCGGGCGTGGCACCCGAAGCAGCGGGGGTCGGAGCTGTGGCGTTCGGTGATCTGGCGCACGGTGAGATCACCTTCGTCCTCGGCCTCGGGGAGCGGGGGTACGCCTTTGGGTGGTTTGGGCAGTTTGTCCCCGAGGAGCACTTCGACGAGCCAGTTGCCGCGGAGGATCGGGCTGGTGCGGGAGGCGCCGGAGTGTTTGGCGAGCACGGTGGCCATGCCGAGCACGCCGCCGCGGCCGTGTTGTTTCATGCCGTGGACGCGGCGCCATTCCGGGCCGGTGATGCCGGGGATGCCGTAGTGGGTGGCGAGCGCTTCGTTGAGGAACGTGTGGTCGGCGTCGACGATGTCCATGACCGATCCGTCAGTCTGGAAGAGGTCGGCGAAGAAGAGGATGGATTCCTCGTACATGTCGTCGCGCAGCTCCTTGAATCCGGGGAAATGGCGCTCGGATTTTTCGTCGAGCTGATCGAAGTCGCGCAGGTGGAGCCATTGGCAGGCGAATTCGGTGGCGAGGGCGCGGCTGCGGGGGTCGGCGAGCAGGCGGCGGGCTTCGGCGCGCAGGATGGCGGGCCGGGAGAGCGAACCGGCGGCAGCGAGGGTGCGCAGGCGGGTGTCGGGCGCGGTGGACCAGAGGAAATAACTCAGGCGGCTGGCCAGTTCCCAGTCGCTGACCGGCTGCGGCTCCTCTCCGGCGGCCGGTTGTTCGACGCGGTAGAGGAAGGCCGGGGCGACGAGCAGGCGGGCGAGGGTGAGCCGGAAGGCTTCCTCGTGGGCCATGTCCTGGCCGCGCAGGGTGTGGTACAGCGAGCGGAGGTCGTCGCGTTCGGTCGGGGTGGTCGGACGGCGGTAGGCGAGCGCGGCGAAATCGGCGAGCTGCTCGAGGTGCCGTGGTTCGGAGGCGGCGAGCGTGTGCCGGAACGTTTCCGCGCGCTGCTCAATCGGTTCCTTGAGGTGATAGAACAATTTCGGGTCGCTGTCCTGGGAGGCGTATTCGAGCAACTGGGCGTAGGCATCGACCATGGTCAGGGCGTCCTGACCGATGTAGCGCAGTTCCTCCCAGAGCCGGGCGAGTTCCGCCTTTTCGGTGTCGTCGAGCATCAGGCGGACGAGGTGATCGTCCTCGCGGTGATAGACCGTCAGGGTGATGACTTCGTCGACGGGGATGATTTTCGGGTAGCAGAGGGCGGCGGGGAAGAGGTCGCGGAAGTCGCTGAAGGCGCGGAGGAAGCGGTCGCGGGCCGGGCCGGAGCCGGCGACGAGGATCGGGGTGTCGGGGCGCAGGCCCGGGGCGGCGGGTGGCGGCTCGAGGGCGGCGGCGACCTGGACGGATCCATCGGGGTCGGTGAGCGAGACGGCGGCGGCAAATTCACATCCGGCGACGAGGTCCGGGGGCAGGGGGATTTCGAGGTGGGCCGGGCTGTCGAGGCGCAGGCTGCCGTCCGGCTGGAAGCGGTCCGGCTCGAGTCCCCAGGCGGCGTCGGCGGCCGGGGTGGTGGTGGTTTCGGAGGTCGGGAGGGTGTCGAGCGGCAGGCGTGACAGCAGCGGTCCGCGGAGCGACGCGAGGAGCGGGCGCAGGGCGGCGTCGGGCGATTCCGGGGGCGGGGTGAGGGTGCCGGTGAGCAGCTGCTGGACGGTTTCGGCGAGGGCCTGTTGCTCGGTGGTGGTGGTGGCTGACTGCCATCGGGCGAGGGCGGAGCCTGGCGGGATGAGGGAACCGGCGGCGGCGGCCGCGACCGGTTCGGTGTAGAAGTGCCAGATGTCCGGCTGGCCGAAGCGGTCGGCATGCGGGTTGCCGGCGAGGATGTCCGGGGAGACGTCGCCGGCCAGACTCCATTGGCGGGCGTCCCCGTTGATTTCGCGGATGACCATTTCGACGTCGGTGGTGTCGCAGGCGTGGTTGCCGTCGCGCGGGCCGATGATGATCGAGATGAGGTCGCCGTGGCGGACCGGCAGGTTTTCGAACGGGCCGGCGGTGACCGGGGTGGCGCCGTGGGCGATGCCGGCGGCGAGTTGACGGCGGGTGTGGCCGCGCCGGAGTTCCAGCGACCACGTCACGCCGTTGCCGCATTCCGGGTGGGCGTGGGTGATGGTGGCGTGGACGGTGACCGGGCCGTGGAGCGGGCTCGACCATCCGGCGGCGGCGCTGAGGGCGGGTGATGGGTGGAGGGCGACGCTGTGGCCGCGCAGGTTGGCCGGGACGCGCACTGTTTCGTCGGACGCATTGGCGATGACGCTCGGTGTTTCCGGTGATCCCCAGCCGTTGACGAAAGGGTACTGGCCGGGCGGCAGGCGGTTGGTGAAGGTGTCGAGGGCCGGCGTGGCAGCGCGGCCGATGCCGAGGCAGTCGAGCCAGGCGGCCAGGCCGTCGGCGGGCACGCGGTGTCTGGCGGCCAGGGTGGCGACGTCCGGGGCGGTTTCGGTGGCGGCAGCCTCGGCGGCGGCGGCGAGGAACGATGCGCTGCGGGCGAAGAGGGCATCGCGGCGGGCGGCGAGAGTGGCGGCGAGGCGGCGCACGTCGCGCAGCGGGACATCCGGGCGCCCGGGCATGAGCAGTCGCGGTTGCTCCCAGACGGTGACGTCGCCGTGCGGGCCGTCGCCGGCGTCGGTGGCGGACAGGTGCAGCGAAAGACGGTGGCCGTCGGGAGTGGCGGGCAGCTTCACCCGGATTTCCTGGCGTGACTGCAGCGGGTCGACCGGAACCATCCATGGTTTGACGTGGCCGACCGTCTGGAAGCGGGTCAGGGCGGCCTGCCAGCGGGCGACTTCGGCGGCCGTTTCGGCGGGCGGGCGGGTGCGGGCCTGGGTGGCCACGGCGGCGATCAGGGACGACGGAGGGGCGGAGAGCGTGGCGTGGAGGCGGGAGAAATATTTTGGATTCAGGCCGTGGGTGCGCGCCGCGTCCTCCGGGGTGAGGCGGCCGGCTGCGAGCGCATCGCTCTCTGTGGCCAAGGCGGAGAGGTATTTTTCGACCGGCAGGCGCCCGCCGGTATTGGTGTCCATCTGGATCCCCTGGAGGTTGATGGCGGTGCCGCCGGCGGCATCGGTGTGGCGGGCGTAGAGCGCCCGGATCTGCGACATGACCTCATCGGCCCAGTCGCCGCGGCGATCACTACCCGAAAACCGGAAGCCGTCCGGAAGGAGCACGGCGTGGGCCGCGATCTGTTTGGCGGCGGCGAGGTATTTGTCAAAGAGCGCGGGCGACATGGCCAGAGCCTCCCCCACATTGACAAACCCTTCGCCGGCGGCGCCATCGACCGGAAATTCCCGGGCCGGATCAAGCGGCACCCCGGTGAGGTCGCGCACGGTCCGGGTGTATTCCGTGTTGTTGAGACGCCGCATGACGACGCGGCCCGGGTCGCCGGCGCTGGCCCGTCCCTCGGCTTCGAGGAACTCACG
>JALRGF010000551.1 GCA_023253495.1 Verrucomicrobiales bacterium | reverse complement strand
TCGGTGCGTGGGGTGCCGAAGTGGTGTCGACTGGCGGTTTTTGCGCAGCGGGCGGCGGCCTTACCGGCGGTTTCTGGGGAGTTGGTTTTGGGATTTGGGCGGACGTGGCAGCAGGATGTCCATCGTGCTGGCGGTGGGTGTCATGCGTTGTATTCGCGTGATTTGCCGTGGTGGAAGCGGTGGAGTTTAAAAAACCGGGTCGAGCTTCACTTGGAGCGGCGTTTGTATCAGGGGGGGCGCACGCGGCATTTTGTGGTCAATGCCTCGCTGGTGGGGCGCCAGCTGCAGCAGGTGTATGGGGTGCCTGCGGATCGAATCACGGTGATTCACACGGCGGTGGATGCGGAGCGGTTTGCGCCGGATCCGGACCGGGAGGCCGGGGGGCAGGTGCCTGCTCAGTCGGGGGCGGGCGAGCGGCCGGTATTGCTCTTTGTTTCCTCCAACCATCGGCGCAAAGGGCTGCCGACATTGTGGCGGGCCTTGGGGGCGGTACCGGAAGCGGAATTGTGGGTGGCGGGGGCGGCGCTCAGCCGGAGGGATCGCTGGATGATGGCGGCGGCTGGAGTCGGGTCACGAGTTCGGGTGTTGGGCGAAGTGGATGACCTCGTGCCGGTGTATCGGCAGGCGACATGGTTTGTGCATCCCACGCTCTATGATGCGTGCGCCAACACGGTATTGCAGTCCATGGCCTGCGGGGTGCCGGGGATTATTTCGGCGGCGGATGGAGCCTCGGAGTTCATCCGGGATGGCGAAAATGGTTTGTTGCTGGCTCGGCCCGGGGATCCGGTGCTGCTGGGCGACCTGCTGCAACGCGCGTTGCGGTATGCGCCGGCCGAACGAGCGGCCATGGGGCGGGCCGCTCGCGCCACTGTTCTGCCGTTGACCTGGAACGCGCATGTGGCCGCCTGGGAATCGCTGTGCCAAAAATTGCAGGATCCTTCAGCGAGGAGTCAATGACCTTGGGTCTGGATTCGAGAGAATAGGTGTGTTTTAAAGAAACACCGCAAGGGAGGGCGGGACCGAGGTCCTAGACACGTGACCTGTGCTGTCAGCGATGGGGTGCTCGGTTTCCTTTGGGGGGGGTTAGAGGATTTGGACCTCCACTTGGCGCGGTCTGGTTTCTTCGCGTTTGGGCAGGACGACGGTGAGGACTCCGTCCTTGAAGGTGGCGGCGACCTTCTCTCCGGCGGCGTCTTCTGGGACGCGGAAGCTTCGGGTGAAACTACCGTAGGAGCGTTCCACCAAGTGGACTTTTGTGCTGTCGGATTTTTTTTCCCATTTGCGATCCCCTCGGACGGTGAGGATGCCTTCCTCAACAGTGATCTTGATGGCGTCCTTGGCGACTTCCGGGAGGTCCGAGGTAATAGTGTACGCGGCGGGGTCCTCGGTGATGTCCACTTGGGGCACCCAGGGGCGGCTGTCATGGTTTCGAGCCGGTGGATTTTGGTGAAAAAGCCGGCTGGCGAGAGCTTCGAAATCGCGGAAAGGGTTGTGAGATGTCAGAGTGTTCATAATGCTATTTTTTGGTTTTTGGTTAGGATGGAAGAATGGCGAAAATAGCCACTCCTTTCTTAACGCTTAAGACGTGCCAAGTGTTCACTATGAATCATAAACAATTGACAATAATAACATTACAATTCTGAACTTAATTTTAACAAAGTGGTAAAAGGTCGATTTTATGAGACAAGATGACGCGCTTAGATCTCGAATAGACGCGCCTTAGAGCGACATAATGTCGCTCCGTAGAGCTTGTTTTTGACTCTTTTTTCTGTGGTTCTGCGGGTTGATCCGAGAAGGATCTGGCGCGTTCTGGGCGCAGGTTTGGCGGCTATGGGGGAGGGTTGGGCTATTTTAGAGACGAATGAGTCTGAATTGTGCTTGGTAGGCCATGGGGGTCATGCCCATTTGTTGACGGAAGCGGAGGCCGAGGGCGGTTTGGTCGGAGAAACCGGCTTCGCGGGCGACCTCACCGATGCGGTGGTCGCCGTGTTGGAGCAGTTCGCACGCGGCTTGGAGGCGGACTTTGAGGATGAAGGCTTGGGGGCTGAAGCCGAAGGTTTCGACGAAGCGTCGATGGAGTTGCCGTTCGGACAGGTGGACGTGGGCGGCCAGCTGAGTGACGGTGATTTTTTCTCGGAAGTGTTCGCGGATCCAGATGACGGCTTGGTCGATGGCGAGGTATGGCTGGAGCACGGTTTTGGCTTCGGCGTAGCTTTGGGAGGTGCCCATGACGCCGATGACGAGGCCTTCGCGATTAAAGACGGGCAGTTTGTGAGTGATGAACCAGTCGGGGATGCCTTGGGTGTTGAAGAAGAGTTCGGCGATGTTGAGTTTCGGGCGGCCGGTGCTCATGACCTCTTCGTCGTCGCGACGGAAGTGTTCGGCGAGGCGCGGGGGGACCAGCTGGTAGTCGTCGACGCCGACCAGTTCCGATTCGGTCCGGAAGCCGAAGCGGGTGTAGAAGTGGGCATTGGCGGCCATGAGGCGCGACTGGCGGTCTTTGGCGAAGAAGGTGACGCCGGGCATGAGGTTGAAGAGCGTCTGGTAGGAACTTTCCGGGGCGATGGCGGCCAGGAATCGGTCCCGGTCGGCCAGGGGGTCGGAAGCGGGGTGCCGGGGGTGTGGGGCGGGCTTCATGGCGGTGTCCGGGGCGGTGGAAAAAAGTCGTTTGGCTGAAAACGATGCGGAGGTATGGGAGAGTTGGTAGCATTCCCGGTCCACCTTGGCAGCACTCTTGATTCTTTTCAGCCATGAAACGCATCGACCGCGTGGTGATTCTGGGAGGGGGAAGTGCGGGCTTGATGGCGGCGGTGACGTTGAAGCGGAAGCTGCCCGGGCTGGAGGTTGAGGTGGTCCGCAGTCCGGAGCTGGGGATTATCGGGGTGGGTGAGGGGACGACGGCGTCGTTTCCGCGGCATTTTTTCGAGTACCTGAAGCTGCCGCCGGCGCGGTTTTACGAAGTGGCCGAGCCGACGTGGAAACTCGGCATCCGGTTCCGGTGGGGCCCTGTGGATTTTGACTACACGTTTGCGCGCGAGTACGAGCAGCGGTGGCCCGGGATGCGGCGCAATCTCGGGTTTTACCGTGACCGGCAGACGCCGTGGATGGGGATGGCCTCCGCCTGCATGGCGCAGGGGAAGGCCTTTCCGCGGCAACCGGACGGCACCCCCCATTTTCATCACCAGCACGCCTTTCATATTGAAAACGTGAAGCTGGTGCAGTGGCTGGAGGGGCTGTGCCGTGACGAGCAGGTGGTCATCACGGAGGCGACGATGGAGCGGGCGGAGGTGGCGGGAGGGGAGGTGACGGCCCTGATTCTGAACGACGGGCGGCGGGTGACGGCGGACCTTTACGTCGATGCGTCCGGTTTCCGAAGCGAATTGCTCGGTCGGGCGCTGGGGGTGCCCTTTGAGACGTATGAGGGTTCGTTATTCTGTGATCGGGCGGTGATTGGCGGGTGGCCGCGGGCGGCGGGCGAGCCGATCCTCCCGTACACGGTGGCGGAGACGATGAATGCCGGCTGGTGCTGGCAGATCGAGCATGAGCATTGGATCAACCGCGGGTATGTTTACAGTTCGCGATTTTTGAGCGACGAAGCGGCATTGGCGGAGTTCCGGGAGCGGAACCCGCGGATTGCCAATGAACCGCGGCTGGTGAAGTTCCGATCGGGGCGGCACGCGCGCCTTTGGCAGGGCAATGTGGTGGCGATCGGCAATGCGGCGGGATTTGTCGAGCCGTTGGAAGCGACCGCATTGCAGGTCATCTGTGTGGAGACCAGCACCTTGGCGGATTCGCTGGTGGACAGCCTGCAGGAGCCGACGCCGAGCATCGTGGAGCTGTACAACGAGTACAATACCGGCGCCTGGGACGACATCCGGGATTTTCTGGCCGTGCACTATGCCTTCAACACGCGCCTGGACACGCCGTTCTGGCGGACCTGCCGCGAGGAAACGGATCTGGCCGGGGCGGCGCGGGTGGTGCGCTATTTCCTTGAGAACGGGCCGAGTGTGTTGCCGGGCCCGGTGCTCATCCATCCGTCCAACTCCTTTGGCATCGACGGGTATCTGACGATGCTGGTGGCGCAGGAAGTGCCGCATGGCAAACCCTACACGCCGACGCCGGCGGAAAGAGCGCTTTGGAAAGAACGGATCGGCGGACTCGGCCAGCACGCCCGGCGTGGCTTCACCGTGGAGGAGGCGCTGGCGGTGATCCGGAGGCAGGGGGTGGCGGGTCCGGCCGGACCGTCGTCCCGGGGAGGACGCCGGTAGGGACCGCTGGCGGGTAGAAAACTTCGGGAGAACGGTTTTCCGGCCGGGGTCACCGGGGGGGAGGATCCCCGCCGGGTCTCGGGGCCGGCGGATCCCCGGCGGGCTTCTCAGGGGCCGGGGTGGGCGGGGTCGGATCGGGATGGAGGGCTTTCCATTTCAGATAAGGAGGGGATTCGAGGAAATCGGCGAAGGCCGGACCGCGGGAGGCCGGCGGGGGTTGGAAATCGTTCCCGAAACGGGCGTCAGCGGATTCGAGCAGGGCGATGGCCCCGGTGAAATCGCGGCGGGTGATGAGCAGTTTGAGACGGGCCTGGAAGGCATTGGGAAAGTCCGGCTCCATGGCGAGCGCCGCGTCGATCGCCTGTTCGGCGCCGGCGTCGTTACCGGCAGCGAGGCGGCCGCTGGCGCGCAGGGTGGCGAGGTGAGCGTCGGGGCCGCCGAGGCGTTGTTCGACACGGTCGAGGCATGCCTCGAGGGCGGCGGGGTCATTTTTGAGGAAATGGAGGTCGATGGAGAGCAGGTCGGCGACGGCCTCTCCGGCGTAGAGCGAGCGGGCCTCCTCGAGGGCGGCGAGGTAGGCGGGGGCGTTGGGATCGAGCATGAGGACCTGGAGGGCGGCCATGAAAACCGGGCGCTGGGCGCGCAGGGAGGCGGGCAGGCGTGGCCAGACGGCGGCGACGGCGGCCGGGTGGCGCTGGCGAAGGGCGGTGTCGAATTCCATCATGAGGGAGGGTTCGGCGGCGGTGTCGGCGCCGAAGAGGCGGTCGGCCAGCGAGCGGTCGGCGGCCGGGGCGAGGGCGAAGAGGATTGAGCGCAGGCTGTCGGGTACGTCGAGGCCGGTGGCGTGGTTGTAAATGTTGGCGAGGCGCGGAGTGGCGGTGGCGGGATCGAAGCGGGCGAAGACGTCGAAGTAGGTGGCGGCACCATTGGGAAGCAGGCAGCGGACGAGGGCGGCGGTGCCGGAGGGAGTTTCGTGAAGGCGGATGAAGACGGCGCGGCTGTCTTTCAGGGCGGTGAAGAGCTGGGCCGGATCGGCGCGGAGCCGGCGGACGAGGGCGTCGCGGAATTCCAGCCACTTCGGATTTTCGTCCCAGCGGATGCCGGAGAAGGCGGCGTGAGTCAGCGACGTGAGGTCGAGTTCGCGGGCGATGGCGTCGAATTCACCGGCGTTGAGGCGGCGGGTGAGGGTGCGGGCGAATTCCTCAAGGGCTTCGCGGCGCGCCGGGGTGAGCGGGCGCGGGTCGGTGTCAGGCAGCGGGCCGGCGGTGGTCGGCGGCGGGACCGGGGCGGGAGGAGCGGCCTCGCGCCGTTGGCAGGAGGTTCCGGCGGTCAGAACCAGGGCGAGGGTGAGGCTGAGGGTGAAGGTGGGTGGGATTGTGCGAGGCATGGGTCGGGATAAACGGGATGGGGGCGGTGCCAAACCACTTGCCTCGACCGCGGCCCGGGGAAACATGAATCTTTGTCCATCGATGCGGTGCCGGTCCCGGTGCGCGCCTGTTTCATTTCCCCTGACGCACCATGAATTGCCTGCGCCTGACCTGCCTGCGCCTGACCTGGCGCCTCCTGATGGTTGTTTCCGGACTCGTGGGGCTGGCGTGGCCGGCGTCGGCGCATCGGATTGACAGCCTGAGTGCGACGGCGGATTTCAGTGCTGACGGCACCCGGATGACCTTTGAGATCAGTGCGGAGGCGGTGCGGGTGTTGAGCCGGACCGAGGGGTTGTCGATGCTGCCGCGGTTTCTGACCGGCGGGGCGGCGGCGGGGGAGGTGGCGCCGGAGGTATTCGCGAAGGCGGCGGCGTATTTTCCGCCCCGGGTGGAACTGTGGTTTGATGGAAGGCCGGTGCCCTTTCCGCCGCTGGAATACGAGCGGCTGGAGGTCGATGAAAAAGATGCGGTCGATCCGGCGCAGGCGGCCACGGCGGCGGACCGGAAGCATGTCTTTATCGTCGGGCGCTGGTCAGGGCCGGTACCGGCGGGGGCGGGCACGTATCAGGTGAATGTGATTGGCGACAGCGTGGTGGCGGTTGGTCACAAGGTGGCGGGGCAGCCGGTGGGCCGGTTGATTCCGCAGTTTACCGGCATGCAGAGCCGGCCGTTTCCGTTGCCGCGGGCGGCGGCTGGCGGGGAGGGGGGCGAGGCTGAGGCGTCGGCGGTAGCGGCGGCGCGGGCGGCGGCGCCCGCTCTGGAGCCGGGGTTCGGCTATTACGTGCACCAGGGGTTTCTGCACATTCTGCCGATGGGGGTGGACCACATTCTTTTTGTACTGGCGTTGTTTCTGCTCGCCACGCGGTTCCGGCCGCTGTTGATCCAGGTGACCATGTTCACGCTGGCGCACAGTGTGACGCTGGCGCTGGCGATGCTGGAGGTGGTGCGGTTGCCGGACAAGCCGGTCGAAGTACTGATTGCCGCGAGCATCGCCTGGGTGGCCGTTGAGAACCTGTTCCGGGACACCCTGAGCCGGTGGCGGACGGCGGTCATTTTCGGGCTGGGCCTGGTGCACGGGCTGGGGTTTGCCGGGGCGTTCAAGGAGCTGCTGGGCGGGGTGCCGCGGGGCGATTGGGGGTCGTTTCTGAGCATGCTGGTCGGCTTCAATCTCGGGGTGGAGCTGGGCCAGTTGGCGGTGATCGGACTGGCGTTTCTGGCGGTTGGCTGGGCGTGGAAAAAACCATGGTATCGCCGGGCGGTGGTGGTTCCGGTCAGTCTGGCGATTGCCGCCTGCGGAGTGTACTGGGCGATCACGCGGACGATGGAGACCGGTGCGGGCTGAGCCGGGTGTTGGTGCCGGCGGAGCGGGCGGCTTCTCCGGGCTTGTGCTGCCCGGCCCGTGCGGGCGGTGCGGGGAAGGGGGATCGGGTCGACTCCTCATTGCGCCGGGGCGGGGGATGGTGGCTAATTGCGGACATGAGTTTTTTCTCCCTGCTTTTCCGATCGTTGAGCCACTATCGCTGGTGGCATGCCGGGCTGGCGTTGGCGGTGGCGCTGGCGGCCATGGTCATGGCAGGATCCCTGGCGGTCGGGGATTCGGTGCGGGCGACTCTGGCGCGGCAGGCGGCGGATCGGATCGGGCGGGTCCGGACGGTGGTGGTGGGCGGGGAGAAATTTTTCACCGAGTCGCTGGCGTCCCGGCTGCCGGGGGCGGCGGCGCCGCTCATCATGGTCCGGGGCACGGTGGCGCTGGCGGACGGGTCGCGGCGGATCGGCGGGGTCAATGTGATCGGGGTGACCGACGCCTTCTGGCCGCTGGCCCGGCAGCCCGGGGCGCCGGCACTGACCGATGAGGCGGTGGCGGTGAATGCCGGGTTGGCGCAGGCGCTGGGGGCGGGGCCGGGGGCCGGCGTGGTCGTGCGGGTGGAGAAGCCGAGCCCGTTGTCGAAGGATGCGCCGCTTTCCGGCGAAGCTGACCAGACGGTCACGCTGCGCGGGTCCCTTGGGTCGGTGGTGCCGGCGGAGGCGTTTGGTGATTTTTCGCTGGCGGCGAACCAGACGGCGCCGCGCAATCTGTTTGTGCCGCTGGGCCGCCTGCAGGACGCCCTGCAGCAAAGCGGACGGATCAATGCGGCGCTGAGCGCGCACGAGGCGCGGGGCGAGGTCGAGGCGGCGCTGGCGCGCGAATGGACGATGGATGATGCCGGCCTGACCGTGACCCGGCTGGAGCCGTTGGGGCAGTGGGATCTGGCGACGACCCGGGTCTTTCTGGAGCCGGCCCTGGCCACGGCCTTGCGCCAGCTGTTTCCGGAGGCGCAGGGGGTGCTGACGTACATGGTGAACCGGATCACCGGACCGGGAGACGGGGTGACGCCTTACAGCATGGCCACGGCGACCGACGCGCTCGGGCTGGCTCCGGGCGAGGTGGCCCTCAGCCAATGGACCGCCGACGACATCGGGGCGGCAGTGGGTGATGAAATCGGGGTGGATTATTATGAGGTCGGGCGCGGCCGCCATTTGCTCGACCGTTCGATGCGCTTGCGGGTGGCGCGCATTCTGCCGATGACGGCGTCCGAGGTGCGTTCCGACTGGACCCCGGCCTTTCCCGGGATCATGGATGCGCCGAGCTGCCGCGACTGGAAGCCGGGGGTGGCCATGGACATGGCGCTGATCCGGGACAAGGACGAGGCGTACTGGGACGAGTTCAAGGGGACGCCGAAATTTTTCCTGCCGCTGGCGGACGGGCAGGCGGTGTGGTCAAGCCGGTTTGGTGATCTGACGGCGCTGCGGGTGCCGTTGGGTGCGCTTGACGCGCCGGATGCCCTGTTGCCGAAATTGCGGGAGCGGGTCACTCCGGAGGCGCTCGGGCTGACGGTGGCCAGTCCGGCGGAGGCGGCGCGGGTGGCAGTCGATCAGTCGTATGATTTGGGCACGCTGTTTCTGGCGATGAGTTTTTTCCTGATCCTGACCGCCCTGCTGCTGGTGGCCCTGATGTTTTTGTTCAACCTTGAGAGCCGGGCCGGGCAGCTCGGGTTGCTGCGGGCGGTCGGGGTGGCGGCGTCGCGGATCCGCCGGCTGGTGGTGACCGAGGCGTTGGTGGTGGCGGTGTTCGGCATGGCGCTCGGCCTCGGGGCAGCCACGCTGTACAGCCCGGCGATTCTGCGTTCGCTGTCGGGCGAGTGGTCGGGGGCGGTTGGCGGGATGCGCTTTGTGAGCGTGTACCGTCCTTCGAGTTTTGCGGTGGCCGGGCTGGCGGCGGTGGTGCTGGCGGCGGCGACTGTCTGGCTGATGGCGCGGCGGTTGTTGCGATGGCAGCCGAAGGATCTGCTGGCCGGGCTGGCTCGTTCGGGCGGGCGGCTGGCGGGGCCGCCGGGGCGGCGGGTGCCTTATGGGTGGCTCGGGTGCGGGTTGGCGGTGGCGGCGGCGGTGGTGGCGTGGGCCGCCCAGGGGTCGCCACCGGCATTTTTCGGGGCCGGCTCATTGGTGATGCTGGCCGGGGTGTCGTGGCTGGCGGCGCTGCTGCGGCGGTGGCAGTCGGTGCCGAGTGCCACCGGGCTGGCCGGTCCGTGGCAGCTCGGCTGGCGGAATACGGCGCGCCAATCCGGTCGCAGCCTGGCGGTGGCCGGTCTGCTGGCGGCGGGGGTTTTTATGATTTCGAGCATGGAGGCGTTCCAGCTTGATGCGCGGCGCGACCAGACGCGGCGCGCCGGGGGGACCGGCGGCTTCGCGCTGGTCGGCGAATCGACCCTGCCGATTTACGAATCATTGAATACACCGGCCGGGCAAACGGCGGTCGGACTGGAGCCGGAGGACGTCGAGCGGGTGAGCTTCGTGCAGGCGCGGGTGCGCGAGGGCGATGAAGCCAGCTGCCTGAACCTCCAGCGCCCGCAGAACCCGCGGGTGCTCGGGCTCGACCCCGCCGCCCTGGCCACCCGGGGCGCTTTCACGTTTGCCGGCGGGGCGAATGACTGGTCGGTGCTCGAAACCTGGGACGGCCGGGGGCCGGTGCCGGCGGTGCTCGACGCCAACTATGTGAAGTACACGCTGAAAATGAAAGTCGGCGACACCCTGACGGTGCGATCGGAGGCGGGCGAGCCGGCGGCCGAGCCGCTCCGTCTGCGTATTGCCGGTCTGCTGGCTCCTTCGGTGCTGCAGGGGAGTGCGGTCATTTCCGAGACGGCCTTTGAGGCGTTGTTTCCGGGGACCGGTGGCTACCGGTTTCTGCTGGTCGATGCGCCTCCTGAGACTGCCGGCCAGACCGGCCAGCTGCTGACCCGGCTGCTGGAGAACCGCGGCCTGGCGCTGACCCCGGCGGCCGATCGTCTGAACGAGTACAACGCGGTGCAGAATACGTATCTCCGTATCTTCAGCGCGCTCGGCGGCCTCGGCCTGATCCTTTCCACGGCCGGGCTCGGTCTGCTGCTCGCGCGCACCGTGCTCGAACGCCGAGGGGAATTCGGCGTGCTGCAGGCAGTCGGATTCCGGCGCGGCGTGCTGCGCCGCCTGGTCATCGGGGAAAATGCGTTTCTCCTCGTCGCCGGCCTGCTCATCGGGGTGGCAGCTTCGCTGCTGGCTGTCTGGCCGGTCAGCCGCGGGGCGTCGCTCCCGCTGATCACGCTGGCGGCCATCCTGGTTGGCGGGCTCGTCTTTTGCGCGCTCGCCGCGCGCTACGCCCTGCGCGGCCAGCTGGTCGAGGCCTTGCGGAGCGAGTGAGGGGCAGCTGTGGAAGATGGGGGCGTCGGAACCACAGGACCGGTTGCCCGGCGGCCGAGTGTCCTGCAGGGTCTTTTTTCATGCAGAAAGACCCGCCACGCCTTGATTCCGCGGCCGCCAGCCGGCATCGCCAAGGCTGGATCGTGCGCAAGTGTTCTTCGCACGAGGAGATGCAGGGCATGCATCTCGGGGACTGGCAGGCCGTGAGCCCGGAGAGACGTGCCCACGCCGCCTGGGAGATGGTGGAGGAGGCTTGGAAGTTGCAGGGTCGCTCTCTTGATGAACTCCGATTTCAAAGACGTATGACGGTGGGCGGTTCCGAGTGGCCGGCTCTCGCGGACTGGTCTGACTCTCAAACCGTCGGTTCCCACCCCGGGCGATAGTCCTTGGACCACAGCATCTGCGCCTCCGGGTGTTCCTGAAGGGCACCGGTCGCGGGATCGCAGCGCAGGGCGGACCGGGTGCGGTAGGCGATGGTTCCGAGGTGGCAGAGGCGGGTGCTGCGCTGACCGGTGGCGATGTCGCAGTGGAGCGGTTGGCCGTTGCGGATGGCGTCGGCGAGGTTCTGGAAATGCGGCCGGTCGTCGAAGGGTGGTGTGTTTTCCGCGGTCTGGGTGCCGGCGGGATCAAAGATCCGGTAGCCGGAGCTGGAGAGGGCGAGCGAGCCGCCGTCCCCGTAAAACGTAACCAGAGCATGCTGGTCGGCGCCTTTGCGGGCCGAGCACGAGCTGTTGTCGAAAAACGCGCCACAGGGGCCGAAGTCGAACGAGACGACCAGGGTGTCCGGAGTTTCCTGATCGTCCCGGAAGTGGTAACGGCCGCCGGTGGCGGAAATGGTGCGGGCGGTGAGAGGGGTGTCTTGTTTGGCGGCCCAGCAGGTGTCGAGCCCCCAGAGCGCGAGGTCGAGCATGTGCACGCCGTTGTTGGCCAGTTCGCCGCCGCCGTACGGCCAGCGCCAGTGCCAGTTGTAGTGGACCAGGCCGTCGAGGTACGGAAGATCCGGGCACGGCCCCTGCCAGAGCGGCCAGTCGAGCCAGTCGGGGACCGCGGTGCCGGCTTTCAGGGTGACCGGGCCGCGGGCGGCGTCGTACCAGCAGCGGGCCGAGCGCACCGTGCCGATGGCGCCTTCGCCGAGCCTCTGAATGGCTTCGCGAATGGCAGGCAGGCTGCGGCGCTGGGTCCCCTGCTGGACGAGGCGTCGGTGTTTGGCGGCGGCGGCGACCATCCATTCGCCCTCCTGGCCGGTGTGGCTGCCGGGTTTTTCGACGTAGACGTGTTTGCCGGCGGCGCAGGCGAGGATGGTGGCCGGGGCGTGCCAGAAATTGGGTGCGGCAATCGAAAGCACATCGATCTCCCTGTCCTCAAGCAGGCGGCGCAGGTCAGCCTCCAGCCGCGGGGCGGGCGACTGGCCAGCCTTGGCAACGGCGGCGGCTCCGCTGGCGAGGCGTCGGGAATCAACATCGCAGAGGGCGGCAATCTCGACATTCGGTACGGCCATCCATCCTTTGATGTGGTCCATGCCGCGACCGAGGCCCATCACGGCGACGCGCAGGCGGTCGTTCGGGCTCGGCGACTGGGCGCGGACGCTGCGGGCGGCGAGGACGGCGGCGGAGGCATGCAGGAAATGGCGGCGGGTGGTCATGGCACGAGGGGTTGGAGACGGGGAACGGCTACAGCGAACCAGACCGGGCGGTCCGCGGCAAGTCGATTGGCTCAGGGTGGCGCCTCGTGGCGTGGCGTGGCCGCCGGTCCGGGGCGGGGGCACGCCCGCCGGGTGCCGGGACAAAGCTGGGGCTTGTGTCAGGCGGTCATCCGGTCATCATGTCCGGAAGCCGGAGGGCGCCTGATGTTGATTCCCGTGTCCGGGAGCCGCGCCCAGACTCTCATGCAGGGTGCCGGCCCCATGCCGCCTGTGAAAAAACCAACTGATTCCCACCCGCCCAAAAAGTCTCTGCTCGGTCGACTGAGTTCCGGCCTGAAACGCCTGCTGGGCGACGCCCCGGCCCCATCCAACGCTCCCGCCACCGCCTCCCGGCCGGCCCGCTCGAAAAAAGACCTGTTTCCCGACGAACCGCACGAAGCTTCGGAAAAACCGGCCCGCGGGTCCGGCGAACGCAAGGGGCGCGGCCCGCGCCGGGAGGGCCGGCCCGACGCGGAGCGGCCGGGCGGGGCCTCGCGGCCTGAGCGGCCTGAGCGACCCGAGC
>JALRGF010000502.1 GCA_023253495.1 Verrucomicrobiales bacterium | reverse complement strand
GGCCGGATCACGTCACACCGCAGGCCCGACCGGCGGCGCCGGTGATTCCGTCGCCACAGATGCCACAGCTGCCACAGCCGCTCCGGGTAACTCAGGTGGAACCTGACGCCGCGGTTTCGATTTCCACACCCCTCCGGCCGTGACCTGCTGCCAGCCCCATTGCACCCACCGGAGCAGAGCAAAAGCAAGCCAAAGCGCCCACGCCAACATAAAGAGGCGATAAAACCAGATTGAGACCGAAACAACGCCCGGCGCCGGCAACTCCGGCCCGCTGCGCGCCTGAAACCACCGCAGCAGACCGGTCGATGACCCTTCGCCGCTGATAAACATGTGAGGCGACCCCAGCAGGCCGGCGTGCAGCACACTGACTAGCACGAGAGCCGCCATGAACGCGCCCAGCGCCAAGACCAGCTGCATCAGGTTGAAACACCAGCGGGGCCACTGCTGCACGGGCGCCGTGCCGCGCCCGGCCACGGCGAAAAGCCAGACGATAAATCCAAACGAGGCGATGAGTGAGGTCTGCGTCAGTCCCATCACCAGCAAGGCCCATTCCCACCGCTTCAATGTGCGAAGCGGCAGCGACCCCAATCCCCAGGCAAAAATCAAGGCGCAGACGAGCAGGGCCCAGAACCGCACAGCCGGCCCGCGTTGCGGTCCGTGAGCCCACAACACCCAGCGCTGGGCCGGCATGGCCACCGTGCTGCGCACATTCGCGGCCGCCACCGGCAGGTGCAGCGCTTCTACCGTGGCGTGCCACGGCAGAGGCTCCGCCTTGGTCCACTGGAGCGTGATCAGCTGTTCGCCCGGACGAATCGGGACCATCACCTGATCGTTGTTCATCCGCACCGGCATCCGCTGCCCACCACTGGTCAGCCCAGTCACTTCAGCCCCGGAGGGAAGCCCGATCCCCATCTCGTGACCAATACTGGCCTGCACATCCAAGGTCAGGCTCGCACTGCGCTGATACCCTCCCAACATCGTCTCATGTGTGACTTCCCGCACGGTCATCGTCTGACCGGCCACAGCCTCCGGCTGCGTCGCAACAAGCGTGACGGTCTCCCCCGGCCACGGCCGCCAGACCGGAATCAATGATCCGGTCTCGCCCTCGTACAGCGGGGCAACCCCCTGCAACGACACATGCCACACCGGCGACGCCTCGAGATACCACCGCTCAACCCACCGGTCCGTCACCTCGGCCGCCAAAACCAGCGCCGCCTGCGGTGTGAGTTCGCTGCGCCACTCCACCACCTCATCCTGAGCGCCAAAACGCACTTCCACCCGCGGACCCGTGACCGTCAGACTCGAGGTCAGCAAGCGTTCCGTCGGCAACAACGGGATCGTCAAGGCAATAGCCGCCCCTTTATCAGTCAGGCGCCTCGCCGTCGTCCGCACCTGCCAGACCAACCCCAACTCAAGATGCCTCTCAATGGCCACCACCGGCTGAAAATCCCGCCGGTCATACGCCGCCGCACTCTCCCCCCCAGCTTGCTGCTCAGAAAAAAAGACCTGATTCTCCGGCACCCCATTCGGCCGCACCCCAGTCACCGTCCAGCCCGGCGCCTCAATCTGTACTTGGCGCGGTGCCAACAAAAAGGCCCATTCCCACTCCGGACCGGGCGGCAATACCCCGGTCACTTCCACTTCATGTACTCCTGCCGGTACCACCACCCAAACGTGGCCGTCCAGCCGCTGCAATGCTGGCGCCGTCTTCCCGTCAAGCCGCACCGCCAGCGGTGACCATGATGGCAACCGGCCCGGCGACGCTCTCGGTGGATGGGTTGCCGGCGGTGCCGTTGAAAAAGCACGGCGTGATTGACTTGGCGCAGGGGGACATCCTGGTGAATCAGGTTGTCGTCGCGGTTCATGACGGGATCAATTTTCAGATGATGTCCGACATGCCGAT
>JALRGF010000481.1 GCA_023253495.1 Verrucomicrobiales bacterium | reverse complement strand
GGTAGCTCAGGCGCTCGCCATCGAGGTAGAGCAGGAGGCTGAGGACGCGGTGGATGCACCCGTCCGACAGGCGGGGAAGAAGGGCGGGCAGTGGGTCATGCTCCGAATCGCGGCCTTCGAGGAAGGGGAAGCGATCGGGGTCAAAGAGGTGGCCCTGGCGAGCCGGGAGGCTCATCCCGCGGTGTTTGCAGCCGCCATGGACGGCGCGGAAGAGGGCCAGCAGCCGCGGCCAGGCCGCGAAGCGCTCGTCCATGGTGTCCGGGTAGCGCTCGTGATCGGAGCGTAGCAACTCAAACAGCCCCTGGAGTGAGTACCCCCTCTGGTAAAGGGAGCCGGCAGGCATGAGGCCCCGGTCCTCCGAGAAAAGCAGGAATACGAGGCGCAGGAGGACGGTGAGCAGTCCGTGATAAATCTGATCGGGATTGCGGCTGAGTACCTCCCGCAGGAGCGCGCCGGAGGCCCTGGCATCGGCGGCCTGAAGTCCGCTGACCAGCTCATACAGAGCCTGAAGCACCTGCTCCGCCAGGGCGGTGGACACATGCGCCTGGTAGTCCCGGCTCTTGCGCAGCAAGGCCGGCAGGCGGACGGCTTCCGGAACCGTGATGAGCCGGCGGTGGGAAAGGAGGAGTTCGAGGGCGGACGGGAGAACGCGGCCGGGGAGCTGGGCCATGAAGGCGACCGGGAAGGTGAGCCAGCCGGAATTTTCGCCCTTGGGCGCGTAGACCAGGCGGATGGCCTGACCGTTGCAGAGGATGCCGATGGGGACGCCGGTCTCCCGGAGGAGGCGTTCGAACTTCTGATGGGGAGTGGCAATCCAGCCGCGTTCCTTTTTGGCGTCGGGGAGCAGGTCGAGGTCCGTGCCGGCAGGCAATTGGCGGACCAGCAGAAGCCATGGGCAGACAGGGTCGGCCGGGTTGAGCTGCCGATAGGCGGCATCGGGCTGCAACAACTCGCCGTGTTCGCCGGTGGAAACGCGCAGGACATCCGGGATTTCGGCGGAAACCGACCAGATATCCAGCAGCTCGTCCTTCCAGCCCAGGAACTCGCGGGCAAACCGGGCAAAGTGGTTGATGCCCGACTCGCCGGAGCCGGTATCAGGGGACAGGGCATCCAGAAACCGCTCCTGGGTGGCGGCATACCCGCCGGTGTCGAGCTGGACCTGGCTGTCGACCAGGGCCAGCGCGGACACCACCAGCCCCTCCGGCTGGAGGTACCCCATCCAGCGCTGGTGCTCGGTGAGGGCGAGTTTGCGGGGGTCGGGGATCATGCGGAGGGAATGAGATACACGAGCCCAACCGGTTCGATGCGGTGCGACTTGACCGTGTAAAACTCGCGAATGCGGGCCGGTTCGCGCTCCAGGTCGCCGTCGACATTGGTGAGCCACGACTCCCAGTGCTTGATGTCGGCTTCCCGCTGGCGGGTTTCCTCGTCGTTCAGGCCGAGTTCCATCTGCCTCCAATTGCGGTTTTTTTCCAGCCCGGCGACGACGCGCCGCCGCTGGTCCTGGAGGATGCGGGTGAGTTCACGGGCTTCGGCGTCACCGCGGGCGGTGAGTTTGGTCACGGCATCGGCCAGAGCGGCTTCAGCGCGGGGGCGCAGGTGATCGTGAAGTTCCGCGACATCCTGGGGCATGGAGGCGGTGAGGGCGGCGACGGTGGCTGGTGGTATGGCCTGCCGGGAATTCGGCCCCAGGTGGCGGCGAAGCAGTTCCATGGTGCGATGCTCGCCATCGCGGCCGAACGGGGTCAATGGGCGCCCTTTGTCCGAAGGGGCAGTCCAGCGGGCGGTGATGGTGAGGATTTCCTCATGGAGGCGTGAGGCGCGCGGGCCGTAGACCGAGAGCCGGCCGAGCAGAACGACGCGGGGGATGGTGTCCTCGGACGTGGAGAGGCAGGCCCGGGAAAGGTCGTCGTAAACAAACCCCTGCGAGGTGAACCGGGCGAGAAGGCGCTGCACGAGCCGATGAGACAGGTGCAGCTGGACGACGCTGTCGTCGATGCCTTCGGGGGCGGTGAAGGTGACCGGACGGATGGGGGACTGGCGGCGCCATTCGTAATCGCGCCGGCCCAGCTCGGGGGCGGGGCGCAAGGTGTCGAGGGTGGAACTCCACCGGGGGTCGCCCCCGCGCAGTGCCTCCAGGTCGGGCAGGACGAACCGGCTGTCCCCGTCGGGGCGCAGGCCGCTGGCCCCCAGCCACTCGAGGGAGCAGGAGATGGCGTCCTGGAGGAGGGCTGGATCGAAGTGGAGTGCCTGACTGGCTTCGGCAAGCTGGCGCTCGAGGCGGGTGATTTCGGATTTGAGGGCCCCATGGCGGAGGCGGCCGGATTCGAGTTCCTCGTCGCGCACCTCGTCGGCGTCCGCGTCGCGGAGCTGGTCGAATTCGTCGGCGGTGCGCTGGGCGGTGGCCCGGCGGATGCCCCTGTTGAGTCGACGGGAAATCACATCGGTGAAGCTGCCCAGTTCGTCTTTGATGGTGCGGGTTTTGCGGGCGAGCACCTGAAGGACTTTGTCCTCGGGGCGCTGAGTATAGACAAAGTACCGGCACCACACCTGCGGGCTCGGCTGAAGTTTGCGGTCGATCCGGCCGTTGCGTTGTTCCATCCGGGCCGGATTCCACGGCACGTCGAAATGGATCAGGTCGTGGCAGTGCGCCTGGAGATTGAGCCCCTCGCGGGCCGCATCGGTGCAAATGAGGATGCGGACCGGATGCTGATCAGGTGGCGTCTGGAAGGCGCGCTTGAGGTCTTCTTTCTTCTGGATCGGTGTGGGGCCGTGGAAGACCTCGATGCGCTCCTCCCAGCGGTCGGTGCCGCTGATGGCGGCGTTGAGCTGCTGCACGAGGTAGCGCTTGGTGTCGTCCCATTCGGTGAAGATGATGAGCCGGCGGGTGGTCCAGAGGCTGCCGGAATGAGGAGGTTTCTCCGAGGGCAAAGACGCGCCGGAACAGCAGTGGTCCCGGATCCATCGGATGAGGTAGCGGACCTTTGCATCCGGCAGACCCCGGGACTGCTCGGCGATGCGGGTCATTTCCTGCAACAACTCCCGTTCGGTGGCTGTCGGTCGATCGGCAGAGGCCGCTGCCAGTGTGGCTCGCTCGGTCTCCAGTTCGAAGAGCTGATCAAGTTCTTCTTCCGGCAGGGCCGCCCGGTCGTCTTCGGCATCGACCGGCGCCAGGCGATCGGGGTGGGCCTTGGCTTCGGATGCCGTGGGCGCTTCGTCGTTCCAGATGCGTTCCATGGTCCGGGCGTGAACGCGCAGGGTGCGGGCGAAGGCTTCGATGGACGACAGCAGCCGCTGCTGCAGCTGGGTGGCCAGCAGTTCGAAGTGCGTGCGCTGGCGTTTGCTGGCTCCGGGCATCGAGTCGAGCCGGCGTGTCCGGTACGCGTCGAGCAGGGCGGCGAGGGCGAGTTCGGGCGTGTCTTCGGGCAGCGGCCCGGTACCGAGGGCCTCGGGCAGGTCAATCTGCTCGACGATGCGTTCCGGAAACCCGGGCACCCCGATACTGCGCAGGTCGTCTTTGAGACGCCGCACCATCACGGCATCGCGGTTCTCCTTGAGGACTTTGACGCCGCGGATAAAGCGCTCGCGGTCGAGGATTTCCAGGAGGGAGGAAAAACTGTTGCTGTGGCCGTTGTGGGGCGTGGCCGAGAGGAAGAGCCGGTGTTCGAACCGCCCGGCCAGGTCGCGCACGGCCTTGGTGATCTGGGAATCGATGGCGTATTTGGAACTGGAAGCGGGTGCCGCGTGGTGCGCCTCATCGAGAATCAGCAGGGAGCCGGGGCGCAAGTTGTCGAGCCAGAGGCGCAACGGGGCCGCGTAGGTCTCATCAATGAGGAGTTTGTGGGAGATCAGAAACCGCGGGAACGTCTCCCAGGCATTGACGCGATGTCCGCGCTCGCGGCGGATGCGCTCCATGTACGCCCGGTCGAAAATCTCGAAGGTCAGGCCGAAGCGTGATTCCAGCTCGTCTTTCCACTGGAGGACCATCGACGGCGGACAGGCGACGACGATATCCTGAATCCGGCGGCGCAACAGCAGCTCGCTGGCAATGAGGCCGGCTTCAATCGTTTTGCCCAGGCCGACGTCGTCGGCAATGAACAAGTTGACGCGGGGCAGGCGAAGGGCCTTCCGCAACGGCTCAAGCTGGTAGGCGTCAATACGAATGCCGGCGCGGAACGGGGACTGGAACAGGCCGGGGTCGGTGGCGGTGACGCAGTTCCACTGCAGCGTATTGAAAAAGGCGGCGAACTGCCGGGGTGGATCGAACCCTTTGCGACCAATACTGCGCCACGCCTCCTCGCTGAGAATGGCACGGTCGAGCTCCAGATCCCAGTTCACAGCAAGCGGGTCGCCCTGGGCATCATCGTCCAAGCAGGCCAACTGCACCGTGGACCCGTAACCGGGGTCGTCCTCCACGCTCTCGACCAGCCACGTCCGCGTGCGGACCCGGACAATCTGCCCTGGTTGGGGAAGTGGAGGCGCGTGCATCACTCGTGGGTCTGGCAGGGGAGCGGAGGCAACTGGCGGTCGGCAACCGGCGGCACCGGGCGGCGGAATGGCTCGCTTTCCCCGGCACGCCGGCACCATCCGGACAGCGGAAGAAATCCCGCATCAGGGCGCGCCGGACAAAGAGCGGAAACCGAGGGAACGGGAGGCGGGGGCAGGGCGCGGAGGGGCATGGGGGCAGCGGGGGAGACGAGAAAATGCTAAAACGGGTGCAGCCGCCACTCAAGTGCCGATGAGACGATGCCTCGCGCCTCGCGCCGGCCGCGGCCACCCCACGCGGCCTCCCCATGGACCACCTGCCTCCCGGGGCGGAGGCGTAGCGACACCGGCACTTCCCGGCCTTCCGCACCACGCTTCCCCGCCGGTTCCCACTCGCGCCGGTACGCCAGCAAGGCTGCGTCTGACACAAAGTGACAGTTGGTGTGCCACCAGAAAGGTGGAATCGTCGGCCCGAGGCGGGTGCTTCTCCGGAATGGCCTCCGCGCACCGCATACCCCGCCGGGTCCGACTCGCGTCGGTACGCACCACCATCCCGGAGGGATGGCAGAGCATAGCCGGAGGTCGGAGCCGCGCACCGACCTCCGGATTCCGGTCCCCCAGGCGGAATCGTCGGCCCGGGGTGGACAAGAAGGACACCCACTCCGCTCCGACTCCCTCTTCCCCGTCCCGCCTTCATCCCGCAGGGATGAGAGATCATAGCCGGAGATTGGGGCCACGCGCAGGCCTTCGGATTCCGTCCCCCACGCTACCCATCCTTCAGGGATGCCAGAGGCACGGCAGCGAGCCAACCAGCACCACCTCACCGCATACCCCGCCGGTTCCGACTCGCGTCGGTACGCCAACAGGATGCCTTTCCGGAACGGCTTCCGCGCCCCGCATACCCCGCCGGTTCCGACTCGTGTCGGTACGCCAACCGAGCGGCATTCTGAAGGATTTCCTGCCGTCGTCCCGGCAGGAAGGCGGAATCTTCTCCCCGGGGCGTGCGGGCCACGGAGGCCAGACCTTGGTCCGGGTGGCAGGGATTCCGGCGTAACGAGCTTGTCTGGAGGGATGGCGGCGTGCCCTGCCCCGCTGGTCATGGGTCCCGAAAGTAGTACCCAAATGAGACCCGAGCGTTTTCA
>JALRGF010000467.1 GCA_023253495.1 Verrucomicrobiales bacterium | reverse complement strand
CCCGGGAGGCACGTCGCACGAGAAGTCGAAAAACGCTCTGGTGGCAGACGCGCCCGCCGCCGGCGTGCCCGGAGGTCCCGCCCCACCTCGGTTTCTGTCTGAAAGGACCCGGGCCTGGGGACAGGTACGATGCGTGGGCGGGTCGGCGTGCGCGGGGGGCAGACCGGGGGTTCTTTTTGCGGGACGCAGACGAAATTCCGGGGATACTGCGCTTCAGGAGAGACCATTTGACCGGAGTGCCTGACGACCATGAACCAACCTGATTCCACCCCCAAGAGTGCTGTAGTGCTGCTTCTGGGCATTGTTTCGCTGATCTGGCTGCTCAACCCTCCGGGGTTGAATCTGGATGACACGATCCCGTTGATCGGCAATCTGGATGAGGCCGCGGCGGCCTTGATCCTGATCAACTGCCTGAAGTATTTCGGGTTTGACCTGACGCGGTTGTTCCAGGCGGGGCAGCGGGCGGCGGCGGCGCCGGCGGGGTCGAAGCCGGCGCCATCTTCGGTGGTGGATATTGAGACGGAGGTCGTTCCGAACAAAGGCCGCTGAGGAGGCGGTGGCGTTCAGGCTTATGGCAGTGCCGCGCACCCGGGGATGGAATCAGCCGGAGGCGGTATCGACATTCCGCGCCGGCCGATCACAGCGTGGCTTGGTCCCCTGGCTGCTGGCCGCGGTGGTCACATCGATCGCGCTGCACCTGATCCTCTGGCGCTTTGCGGCTCACCTCGGGTTGCCGGAGTATTTCGGGACGGCGGATGCGCCGGCGGCGGAGGAACGGATTCCGGTCGATTTGCGCCGGGCCCGCATCAACGAGGAAGCGGCGGTGACGCCGGAGGTGCCCGAGCCGGCGGCGATCGACCGCGAGAGGCCGCTCCCGACGGCCGAGCCGGTTGACCTGACCCGGTTCAAGGACCTGAGTTTTGATGAATTGAAGATGACGACCGAGGTGGAACTGCCTACCAATGTGGTGACCAGTCAGGATCCGGCGGCCGGCAGCCTGAGCGCCCAGCTGGCCAGTGCTCTGGCGGCCGTGCCGATGGCCACGACCGCTGATGTTCTGGGGGCGCAGATCCGGTCGGCCACCGGCTCGCTGCCGGTTGATCCGCCGGTCTCGGTGGACCAGGTGGTGTTGCTGGCGGACGACCTGCCGACCGGCGATGTGCTCGGCCGGTCGATTGCCGAGGCCACCCGGCAGGGGCGGGACGGGAGCGGGGAAGCGGACGGGTTTGCCTCGCTGGATGACCTGCTGACGTACAACGGGCCGATGACTGAAGACCGGACGGCGATGATGCCGACGGATCTTTTGTTTGAGTACAATTCGTCCGAGTTGAAGGACACGGCGCGGCTGAGCCTGATGAAGCTTGGATTCATCATCCAGAAAAATCCCGAAGCGGGGATCAGCATTGAGGGGCATACCGACACCTTTGGTGGCGACGCGTACAATCAGAAGCTGAGCGAAGCGCGCGCGCAGGCGGTGAAAAACTGGCTGGTGGAATCACTGCGGCTGGACGCCGGCCGGCTCAACACCCGTGGCTGGGGCAAATCAAAACTCCTGGTTCCGGGGGGGGACGTGGCGGCGCAGCAGAAGAACCGCCGGGTGGAAATTGTCATCCGCCCGAAAAAGTGAGGGATTCATGACATACCGAGCCGCCCCGTGGAGTCGTGCCGTTGTGGTGGTTTCCGTGGCGGTTACGGCCGGGTGTCTGGCGCTGTCCGGGTATCTTTTCGCGCAGGGGGGAGTGCCGCTGGCGGTGGCCTTGTTGCCAGTGATGCTGGTGGTCGGGGTGTTTCCTTTCCGGATCCGCGAATATGAATGGACGGGTGACGCACTGCGGGTGCGGCGGATATTCTGGACGACGCGGATACCTGCGGGCGGGGTGACCGAGGCCCGGTATGATCCGGACGCCTTGCGCGGCAGTGTGCGACTTTTTGGAATTGGCGGGCTCTTTGTCATCGACGGCTGGTTCTGGAACCGCCGGCTCGGCCGCTATCGTGCGTGTCTGAATGATCCGCAACGGGCGGTGGTGCTCCGGTTTGCGGATCGGATCGTGGTTATTTCGCCGGAAGATCCGGACGCCTTTCTTGCCGCGATCCGAAGTTACGCCCCATTGTCAGAAGGGTCGGCGGTGCCGATGTGAGATCGGCAGCCGCGCGACATCGGGGCGCTCAGCGGCGGCGGCGGACGAGGGCGGCCGTGCCGGCGAGCGTGAGCAGCAGGGTCGTGTGACTACTCGGCCAACCGGAAGAACAGAGGGGTGGCGGACTGCACGGGCTCGGTATGCGACGACTGGCCGATGGTGCCGGCGACGTCAGACCATGTGCCCGAGCGCAGGGTGGCTGATTTCTGGAGGCGTCGGGTGGGGGCGGCGGGCCACGACAGGGTGATCGAGCCGTTGGCGGTGGTGGCCGTGAGGGTGGGGGCGGCGGGCGGTGCGGTCGGGAAGATGCCGGCTGCCGTGGCGGTGCCGAGCTCGGCGGCCTGGGTGGCACTCAGGGTGGCATTGACAAAGGCGATGCCGCTGCAGAGGACCGGGCTGGTTTCCCCGTCCTCGTCGCCGAACAGACGGACGTGCGGGCCGGGGCCGGTGCCGGGGAACAGGGCGAAACGCCCGTCGACGAGCGGCCCTCCGGTCCGTTGGTGGACCTGGACGCCATCGACGTAATACGTCACCACCCCGGCCGGCAGATCGGCGGCGAAGATCACGCGGTGCCAGGTGTCCGCCTGGAGGGTGCCACCGGGCGAATAGCCGAGAGCGCCGATACCGATGGAGGCGTCGCTGCGCACAAAGAAGTCGGAGTCATTGTTATTGCCCGGGGCGGTGTTGAAAAATGGCATCCAGTTCCAGCCGACCGGGAGCAGGACGTCGAAGACGAACGAATAGCGGTTGATGGAGGACCCGCCGCCGTTGGCGGGCACACCGGTCAGGGTGAGGGCCAGGCCGTCCGCCGATGAGGTGAACGCCGGCAGGCGCAGGAACGGGGACGCCCGGCCATCGAGATGGGGCACGGTGATGCCGTCGGTGGTCTCCCATGAAACCTGGTTTTCCGTTTCCTCGCCGGCGGCGAAAGCGAGCTGTCCGCTGCCGAGCGAGGCGGCCAGGCTGCCGTCCAGCGGCCATTCCATGCGGGTGATGACCGCGCTGGCCGGGGTGGTGAACGACCAGACCGGGCCGGTGACGGTGCCGGTGGCGGTTACGGTGTC
>JALRGF010000462.1 GCA_023253495.1 Verrucomicrobiales bacterium | reverse complement strand
GCATCGTAATAACCACGCCATGGGAGTGGGTCGATCTTCCAGTTAACCAACTCAAGGATGCTGTGATCAGAAGCCAGACCGCTGCGAAGCGCCGTGCCTTTCTGAATCGCCTGCCAAAGCAAGGCGTTCACCAGACCTTCGTCATTTTTGATGATCTGCTCTTGAGTGAACGCATCAGTGATGATGGTGATGGTGCCCAAATCGTAGTTACGAGTCAGGGTAGCCAATTCGTTCTGGAGCTGCTTAATCGCAGGAATGGTCAACGGCTGGATCTTGTCATACGTGATCCCGGGGGCCAAATACAGACGGTCTGTCGATTTAGCACACTTGTCGGTGGCATTCGCCCAACGGAAGATCGGAGCACCCGTCGAGGTTTTTTCAGCGAAATAACCAGTAGCTGGGGTCGTGCCGTTATCGACAGTAGTGAAGTGACGATCCGAGTTGGCCAAGTGGTTGAACATGAAAAACTCGTTATAGATGTCGTAACGAGCTTCCATTAGGTATTCCATGTCCTGCTCAATCCGCTTGGCAAGGGGAAATCCGCCGACCCGCTTCGGCGCCTACACCGGCCCGCCACCGAGGGCTTCGGCCAGCCGGGCGATGAGGTCGGATGGTTCCTCCAGTCCGATGGACAGGCGCACCAGATCGCGACTGACCCCGCAGCGGGCGGCCCAGTCGAGTTCAGTGTAATGCGCCAGCAGGGTGTACGGGCAGGCCAGCGAATAGTTGGTCCCGAGGCTCGGGCCTTTGCTGAACCGCAGGCGGTCGAAAAATGCCGGGGTAGCCGCGGGATCGCGCAGCGTGAGCGAGAGGAGCATGCCGTACCCGTCGGCCGCGCACGCACGGCCGGTGCGCAGCGGGCGGAAGGCGGCGCGCGCCGCCGGATCGAGGGTGGGGTAATGGACTTTTGCCACTGCCGGGTGGGCCGCCAGCCAGCCGGCGACCGCCGCCGCCGAAGCGCTCATCCGGCGCACCCGCTCGGGAAACGTGCGCGCATTTTTCTCCAGTACCACCGCATCGAGCGCAAACAACGGGGCCGCCGCCTCCTGCGCCGCGAGCAGCCGCCGCAGCGCGTCCGCCCACGGACCGGCCGCCCGCACCACCACCGCCCCGGCCAGCACATCCCCGACCCCCGAAAACGCCTTGGTCAGGCTGGTTGTCACCACGTCGGCATGGGCCAAGGCATCCACATTCACGCAGGTCGCCACGGTGTCGTCGGCCACCAGCGGAAAGGCATGCGCCGCCGCCAGCGCGGCCAGCGCCGGCAGATCGGGCATTTCGATCAGCGGGTTGCTGGGCAGCTCGGTGTAGAGCCCGGCCAGCGGTTCGCGGGCGGCCAGCGCCTCCAGCTCCGCCATCGCCCCGGCACCCACTCCGGGAACAAAATGCACCCCGGCACCGAATTCCTCCTGCACCTTGAGCACGTCGACGTACGGAAACCCGAGCTGGACGGTGCGCCGACCGGGGTGCAACACCCCGAGTGCCCGCTGCACCGCATGCACCCCGGCCATACCGCTGCAGAAGAGAAAGACATGCGTCGCCGGTTGCCCGGTCAGCCCGGCCAGTTGAGCCCGGATCGCTTCGCGCGCCGCCGCCCCACCGGCCTCCGCCGCCCGGAACTCGGGCGCCTGCCAGCCGGCCAGCAGGCTTTCGGACAGACGGCTTGACACCCCCTGCCCGCTGAACCGCCAGTACAGCCGTGCCGTGCGCTCAGCCTCGGCCGGAAACAGGATGGCCGTGGCCCCGGTCGCGTCATCCCGATCCTCGTGCAGCCGGCGCACCGAGACCCCGCCGACATCCTCCTTGAGCAGAATCCAGTCGGCCGCCGCCAAGGCCGCCTCGGGCGTCGGAAACACCAGCGCCTTCTCCCGCGGCCCGGCCTTTTCACGCGCCACCCAGGCGAACAGCTCGGTGACCAGCGGATGACAGAAAAACCGGGGGTAGCCGGCCCGCATCTTCTCGGTCACCGCCGGATCCGCCTCCTCATATCCGATCACGCTCGCCCACGTCGGCAGGCAGACGGACACCGCATGCGGCGAGTCCGGAATCGGCCGCCCCAGATCGGCCGCGGCATGCAGGGGGTCGTGAAGCAGATCGCGCATCGTTCGTCGCAACTGGTGCAGGGCCCGCCGCAAAAGGCCAAGGGAAGTTTTTGCAGCGATGCGGCGGAGAAAGACAAATCAACGGACGGGAAGGAGGCCGGATCGAAACCGGCGACCGCCGTCACCACACCCGTCACCACGCCCGCCGGCCCCCGCGCGTCACCCGGAACGACGCCCCGCCGCCTCCTCCTCTCCGATGCGGCGTTCGAGGGCGTCGAATTTTTTCGAGCGGTTGGCGTAGGCCGGGTACTCCCGCCCTTCGGTGTCGGCCGGCCGGTACCGGAAATGTTTGTACATCCAGAGCCAGCCTTCGGGATGCTCGCGGATGACCGGCTCGAAGAAGTCCCAGATGTGCTGGGCGATTTCCCGGGCCGGCCGGTCGGGCGCGAAATATTGCGCCGGCCAGATCCGGTGCTCGTAGGTCCCGTCCGGCCGGGGCCGGACCATCACCGGGATGACCGGCCGCCCGGTGCGCTGGGCGAGCGCCGCGTGGAGCTGGGTCGTGCTCATCTTCAGCCCGAAGGCGCGGATCACCGTGGCCGCCTGATCCGGCGGCACCGTCAGGTCACAGAGAAAGGAACTGTGCCCGCCACGCTTCAGGTTCTTGAAGAGCCGCAGCATCGCGCCCTCCGACGAAATCACAGTGTGTCCGCTGTGGCCGCGGGCCGCGGCAAATAGCGGCGTCAGCGCCGGATTCTTGAAATCCTGCGCCACCACCATCATCGGAACCCCCCACCACGGCATGACCAGCGCCGTCCACTCGAAATTGGAATAATGCGGACAACACCAGATGGCCCCGCCCGGCCCGACCCGCTCGACCAGATCCGGCTCGTCCGGCTCCATGAGCACATGCCGCCGCCAGTTGCCCGCATCGAGGTTCACCCCCCAGAACAGGTCAAGCATCGTCCGCGCAAACGACCCGTAACTGGCCCGCAACACCGCTTCCCGCCAGGCCGCATCCTTTTCCCGGAAAACCACCCGCAGGTTTTCGCGACCGGTCGTCCGACCGCGCCCATCCACCCAGTAGCCGACCCGCCCCGCCACCGCGGCCAGCCGCAGCACGGCACCCCGCGACAGCTTCGGCACTCCCCACGCCACCGCACGCACCCCCCACGCCTCCGCCACATGACGGAGGCGGCGCAGCAGTCCGGCAGGCGCATCAGGCATCGCTCCTTCGCATAGCAGCACCAAGGCTGCAGGCAAGGGACGAACGCACCAACCCTCCGGTACCTCCACGCCACCGTTCCCCGTGCCCGCTGGAAACGGCAGGCGAGGCACCCCGTCCGCGCGGCACCCTGTCCGCGCCGTGCGTTACCGCCGGCTGAGGAAGAACACCACGCTGTCGACCAGCGCCTGCCATGAGGCATCGATGATGTTGTGCGACACCCCGACGGTGCCCCACGACCCGCGGTCATCGGACGATTCGATAAGCACCCGGGTTTTGGCGCCGGTACCGGCCTGGCTGTCGATGATGCGCACCTTGTAATCGGTGAGGGTCATTTCGGCGAGCCCGGGGTAGGCGCCGGCGAGCGCCTTGCGGAGCGCGCCGTCGAGTGCGTTGACCGGGCCATCGCCCTCGCTCACGGTGTAGAGGGTATCGCCGTTGACGACGAGCTTCACGGTGGCGATGCAGCTTTCCCAGCCGTGGCGTCCGTCGCGGCGGTACGAGCAGTGGTATTCCTGCAGGTCAAAAAATGGCGTGTAGGTGCCGAGTTCGCGGCGGATGAGCAGTTCGAACGAGGCGTCGGCCGCCTCGAATTCGAATCCTTCGCTTTCGAGGGTTTTGACGCGCTCAAGAATCTGGCGGATGCGCGGGTCGCCCTTGGGGAACGTGTAGCCGAGCGACTCGGCTTTCATCTGGATGTTGCTGCCGCCGGCCACTTCGGAGACCACAATGACCTGGTGGTTGCCCACGCTGGCCGGCTCGATGTGTTCATAGGTACGGGCGAGTTTCTGGACGGCGTTGACGTGTCCGCCGCCCTTGTGGGCGAAGGCGGTGATCCCGACGAAAGGGGCTCGCGGATTGGGCACGGTGTTCGCCATTTCGTCGACGAAATGCGAGAGCGCGCTCAGCTTGGTCAGGTCGGGTACCACCGGCAGACCGAGCTTCAGCTGGAGGCACGGGATGATCGTGGTCATGTTGGCGTTGCCGGTGCGCTCGCCGTACCCGTTCATGGTGCCCTGCACCTGCACCGCCCCGGCCTGCACCGCAGCCAGCGCGTTGGCCACGCCCAGACCGGAATCATCATGGGGATGGATGCCGACCGGCACGCCGAATTTGGCAGCCACCAGACGGGTCAGATCGGCCACCTCCTGCGGCAGCGTGCCCCCGTTCGTGTCGCACAAGACCAGCATGTCGGAGCCGCCCTCCACGGCCGCCGCCAAGGTGGCCAGACAGTAGTCCGGGTTCGCTTTGTAGCCGTCAAAAAAATGCTCGGCGTCGTAGATGAACTCGCGCCCCGCCTGCTTGAAATAGGCGGCGGTCTCCCGGATCAGACGGCAGTTTTCTTCCAGCGTGGTCCGCAACACCTCGGTCACATGCAGGTCCCAGCTCTTGCCGAAGACGGTGACGACCGGTGCCCGGGTGTCGAGCAAGGCGCGCAGCTGCGGATCGTCCTCGGCGCGGCTCCCCACGGCCAGCGACCGTCCGAACGCCGCGATTTTGGCATGTTTCCAATTCCGGGCGGCGGCCAGACGGAAGAATTCGACGTCCTTTTCGTTCGAAAACGGATAGCCGCCCTCGATGTAATCCATGCCGAAATCATCCAGTCTTTCGGCGATGCGCAGTTTGTCGGCAGCGCTGAAGGAAACACCCAGTCCCTGCGTGCCGTCACGCAGAGTGGTGTCGTAAAGGGCGACGGGCGGTGTGGTGGACATGGATCGGAACTGGCTCCGCCCCGGTCCGGAACCGGGGCCGCTTGCAGGGGAAGTCACCATGGGGACGACCGCCTTTTCGGCAACCGCCTTTCCGGACCGGCGTCATTTCGCCGGCTCCGCGGCGGGATCCGGCCACGCGGCGGCGGCTACCCGGTAGTTGAACCGCGCATTGGGCGCCGCGTCCCCGGCATCAAGCCATGAGACGATATCGCCATTATCCGGCATGTGGTCGACCCATTTGAAATCGAGATGCCGCCCCGGAGCCGCGGACGCGCGGACCAGATCTGCGCTCAGGGCGAGGTGCAGCTCATTTCCCGCCCAGCGGATCGGGGCGGTCCCGACGGATTCCCAGTGCCAGCCGCCGGTATTTTTTTCCACCGTGGCGCGCCCCCCGGCCGGCGGCACGCGGTTCACGATCAGATCATACCCCTCCCAGCCGGTCCGGGGGTCGCCGTCGGCATCAAGGAGCAGCCACATCCAGCCGGGACCATCGGCCGGGCTCAACGGCTCCCGGGTCCTGACATAAAAGAACCGCGTGCCGGCGTGCGCAGCGGTCCGGGTCAGCACGATGTCGTTGCGGCCCGACCGGTTCACGTAGCGGGTGTGGTTCGCATACCCCGGATGATCGCGATGCGCGGTGTCGCCAGCATCGTCAGCAAACGCCGGCTCCACCCCGCTCCACTGGGAAAACGCGCCGTCCACCGCAA
>JALRGF010000375.1 GCA_023253495.1 Verrucomicrobiales bacterium | reverse complement strand
ACGGTGTGGTCTCCGACCACGTCGCCGCCGCGAACCGCGTGCATGCCGACCTCGCGTTTGGTGCGGGCGCCGACGATGCCGTGACGGCCGTGGCGGACGTCGTCCTCGTAGCTGAGGGCGGCGACCTCGCAGAGGATTTCGCCGAGCCGGCGGGCGGTGCCGCTGGGGGCGTCGATTTTCTGGTGGTGGTGCATTTCCACGACCTCGAGGTCGAAATCGGGTCCGAGGATTTCCGCGGCGCGGCGGGTGAGCCAGAACAGGGTGTTGACGCCCACTGAGTAGTTGGGGGCGAAGACGATGGGCAGGCGGGTGGCGGCCTGGCGGATGGCGTCGCGTTCTTCGGCGGAGTGGCCGGTGGTGCCGATGACCAGCGGTTTGCCGGAGGCGGCGCAGGCGGCGGCCAGTTCCGTGGTGAAGGCGTGGTGGCTGAAATCGACCACGGCGTCGCTGGCGGCGAGCGCCGGAGCGAGGGCGTCGCCGGCATCCATCCGGGCGGCGACCGCCACCTCCGGATCGGCGGCGGCGGTGGCGGCCACGGCCTGGCCCATACGTCCGTGGCAGCCGGTGATGAGGAGTTTCAGGGGATCGGTCATGGATCCGGTCATACCGCAGCGGTGGGCGCGGAGCAAGAGGCACGGCGGCGTTCGTCGCGGCGTTTGAGGAACGGGTGGGCGACGACGGCGCCGATCATCAGGGCGACGCCGAGAAAGAAGCCGGGGTGCAGTTCCCGGTGTTCGCCGAGGAAGAGGGAGGCGAGGGCCATGGCGTAGAGCGGCTCGAGGTTGTAGACGAGATTGACAGCGAAAACGCTGAGCCGGCGGAGGAGTTCGACGTAGGTGGTGAACGCGTAGACGGTGCAGACGAGCGACAGGACCAGCAGCCAGCCGAGGTCGGCGGGGGCCGGCCAGCGGATGCCGCCGCGGGCCGCCAGCCACGGGACGAGCGAGAGGCAGGCGCCGAGCATCTGGTAAAACGTGATGGTGGCGTAATGGTGCTGGCGGGCGAGCCGGCCGTTGATCACGGCGAAGACCGAGCCGACGACGGCCGCGCCGATGGAGAACCAGAACCCGAGCGAATGCCGGAACTCGAAGCGCACCATGATCCACACGGCCGGAACCATGAGCAGGCCGAGCACGACCTGATACGGACGCGGGCGCTGGCCGTACCACCACCACTCGAGCAGCGCGCTCCAGATCAGGGTGGTGGGCAGCGCGGCCACCGTGATGGTGGCATTGCTCACTTTGCCGGCCCCGAAAAAAAACATCCAGTGCGCCCCGATGAGCGCGCCGCTGGCCAGCAGGCCGAGCGCGGTGCGTCCGGGAACGCGCAGGCGTCCGCCGAGCAGCGGGGTGAGCACGGCGAGGGCGGCGGCGGCGAGCGCGGTGCGCCACACCACCAGCTCCAGCGCCGGCAGGTGGATGAGCACGCCGATGACGGCGGTCAGTCCCCAGGCCAGCACCACGCCGTGCAGTTTGAATTGGTCGAGCAAACAACCGACCATGGCGCGCGCGGCGGAAAGGGGAGAGGAAATTTTCGGGTGTCGCGCGTCGCGACTGCCGTTAGGCTGTGCCATGAGCATGCCACCGCTGACAGGCCGAGGCTGGATCTGGGCCGTGGTCGCGCTCGCCGCAGGATGGGCGGCGGGCACCCTGCCGGGCCGGAGCGAGCGGGCGCGGCAGCAGGCGACCATAGATTCGCAGCAGGCCAGGCTGGAGGCGCTGCAGGCGACATTGAGGGTCGCCGCCGGGGCGCAGGAGCGGCTGGTCGCGCTGCGGAAAGAGCTGGTGACCACTCAGGACGCCCTGGCGGCCGCGCTGGCGGACCGGGCGCCGTCGGGAAATACGGAATCCCCGCCTGACGCCCAGCCGACTCCCCGGCAGGCGTTTTCCGACATGGTGCTGCGCATCGGCCAGGCTCAGCTGACCGGCCGGCTCGATGGTCGTCTGGGCGTGCTCAAAGAGCGGCTGGGTCTGACCACGGCCCAGGAGGCGTCGGTGAAACAGATCCTCGATGAGGAATCCGCCGCGGCGGGCGCGGCCCTGGAGAGGTTGATGGCCGGGCGCGGGACGCCGTCGGATTTCGGGCGGCTGGCCCGTGGGCAGCGCGGTGAGCTGCCGCCGGCGGTGGCCGGGGTGCTCACCGAGGCCCAGAAGCCGGAGTATGCCGCCTTTCAGGACCAGGAGAGGGTGAGCGGCATCGAAAACCGGGTGGCCATGGAGCTGTCCGGCCTGATGGGCGCCGGCGGGCTGACCCCGGAGCAGAAGGACCAGGCGTTCGCCGGCCTGAGCGGCCTGCTGACGGCCGAGGACGCCACGGATTTTGATACCATGAAAGACGGCAGTGACGTTCGCGCTCACGTCGACGAGGCGACCGCGCGCCGCTTCGAGGTGATGGAGCCGATCCTCACCGAACCCCAGCGGCAGATTTACCGCCGGCAGGTCGAAATGGGCCGCGAATTGATTGCCAAACTCCTGCCCGCCGATTCCCCATGATCCCGATCCTTCGCCTGCCCGGCCGCCTGCGCGCGGTCGTTTTGTTCTGCCTCACCGCCGCCGGCACGCTCATTGCCGAGGAGCCGGTGCCGGCCGCCCCCGCGCCGGTGCCCGCCCCCGGTGCCCCGGCGGTCGTGCCTCCCGCCCTGACCG
>JALRGF010000157.1 GCA_023253495.1 Verrucomicrobiales bacterium | reverse complement strand
TGCCGGATGTGCGCCGGATCGTTGACGCCTGTCCCGACCAGCGGCAGACGGCTTTCTTTTCCGCCACCATGCCGGCGCAGATCAAGACGCTGGCCAACTGGGCGCTGAAAGAGCCGGCGGAGGTCGAGGTCGGCATCCGCTTTTCCCCGGCGGAGACGGTCAGTCATTATTTTTATCCGGTGGCGGCCGACCAGCGCGAGAAACTGCTGCTCGCGCTGCTCGATCAGACTGACTGGCACAGCGTGATGATTTTCACGCGGACGAAGATGCAGGCGGACCGGATCTACGGGGTGCTCTCGACGAGCACCGGACACAAGGTGGCGGTGATGCACAGTGACATCGCGCAGCGCGACCGGGAAAAGGCGCTGGCGGGCTTCCGCGACGGCAGTTTCGAGGCCATCGTGGCCACCGATCTGGCGGCGCGCGGCCTGGATATTTCCGGGGTCAGCCATGTCATCAATTACCAGGTCCCGGAAAATCCCGAGGATTACGTCCACCGCATCGGCCGCACCGGACGCGCCAAGAAGGAGGGCGACGCGTTCACCCTGCTGTCGGCCGACGAACTGGAGTCCGCCGAGGCCATCGAGCGGCTCATCGGTCAGAAGATCGAACGCCGCCAGCTCGAGGGATTCGACTATGAATACACCGCCCTGCTCGACCCGCAGGCCGGCAGCGCCGACAAATTCAAAAAACTCTTCCGGAGCGGCAAACCGGGCGGGAAAAAACGCCGGTAAACCGGCCGCATCCCGCGCGCCCGGGGCAGCGTTCCCTCTTTGCGCATCATTCCTGTCATGACCACACCAGCGGGTGAATCAACGACGCCCTCCCCGTGGACCTCGGCGGTCCTGTACGGCATTCTCGATACCGGTTACCTCGCCCCGGAAAACTTTGCCACAGCGGCCGCGGAACTGGTCGCCGGGGGCGCCGGCCTGCTCCAGATTCGCGCCAAACGGGAATCCCCGGCCGTCATCGAAGCACTGGCCCGCGCCGTCCTTCCGGTCACCCGCGCCGCCGGCGTGCCCCTCATTCTCAACGATTTCCCGGAAATCGCCGCCACCGTCGGCTGCGAGGGCGTGCACGTCGGTCAGGAGGACACCGCCGTAGCCAGGGCCCGGGCCCTGGTCGGAGCCGGTTCCATCATCGGCAAGTCGACCCACAGCCTCGCCCAGGCCGTCGCCGCTCAGGCCGAAGGCGCCGATTACATCGGCTTCGGTCCGCTCTTCGCCACCCCGACCAAACCCGGGCGCCCGGCCATCGGGCTGGGCAATATCGCGGAAGTTCACCGCTTGGTGAGCCTGCCGGTCTTCTGCATCGGGGGAATCAAGCTCGCCAATCTGTCCGAGGTACGCGCCGCCGGGGCCAGGCGCGTGGTCATTGTCTCGGAGATGCTGGGCGCGGCAGATAAGACCGGGTACGCCGCGGCCGTGGTCAGAGGGACGAGGGAAGGGACGAGGGAAGGGACCTGAGGGACCTGAGGGACCGGAGGGATTGCTGCGGAGGGGGCGGCCGCTTTGTTTGCAAGCCCCGGGGCGCGGGTCGCGTAAAAACAGGGCTTTGTCCTTCGGGTCCCTCGAGTCCCTCAGGTCCCTTCCCTCGTCCCTCGCCTTCTCCCTCTCTGCTTATGGCTTCTGCTGATCCTCCCCCCAGGCTGCTGCCGCCGCACGGAGGTTATGAGTCTCTCCTGACATATCAGAAATCCAGAATCGTGTACGATGGCACCGTGTGGTTCACGCGTCGGTGGCTTCCCTCCTACGGCGACCGCACGGTCGATCAGATGGTCCAGGCGGCGCGGTCGGGGAAACAGAATATCGTCGAAGGCAGTGCGGCTTCGGGCACATCACGGGAGATGGAGCTCAAGCTCACCAATGTGGCGCTCGCCAGTCTCCGTGAACTGGAGGAGGATTACCGGGATTTCCTGAGGACGCGGCAGCTGCCTGTCTGGGGTTCGACGCATCCCCGTCGACGCTGGCTGAGCACCCTGAACCGGACGCCCGGAGCCGATTACGAAACGTTCCGCGAATTCATCCAGAGCGATGACCCCGAAACTGCGGCCAACGTGCTCCTCGGACTGGTAGCCGTGACCTGCTACCTCCTGCAGCGTCAGGTGCGCTCCCAGGAACAGGGGTTTCTGCGGGACGGCGGACTGCGCGAACGGATGACGCAGGCAAGAAAGACGTGGCGCAGCAGGCAGGGAGACAGCGGTTGGTGCCCGAGAGAAGAGAAGGGGAGAGACCCGAAGGACCCGAGAGACCCGAGTGAGCCAAAGGCCTGAGAGGCGGTCGCAAGGTCCCTTGAGTCCCTTGAGTCCCTTGAGTCCCTTGAGTCCCTTGAGTCCCTTGGGGCCCTCAGGTCCCTCAGGTCCCTCAGGTCCCTCAGGTCCCTCCCCTCGTCCCGCCCCACCGCCCACCCGG
>JALRGF010000107.1 GCA_023253495.1 Verrucomicrobiales bacterium | reverse complement strand
GGGCATGGACGTCCTCAACCGCCTCAGTGGCGCGGTCGTCGATACCAATGACGTGCCCGCCAAACGCATCGAAATCGTCGATGCCAAAATTGTCCGCGGAGACACCCGGCTCTCCGGCAGCTCGACGGTCGGTGGCCGCCGCAAAACCAAGCCCGATTCCCAGAAAGGCCGGCTCGAACGATTCATCGAACGCGTCTGGTAACCGCCCCGGCACCCGGAGGCCCGCCGGATGGCACCGGTCTGGCACGCTGATCCGGCGGTGACGCCGGCGGCCGCTGCAGGGTATCTTCCGCAAAAGCGATTGCCATGCGGGCCCGCGCTCCGTATCCTCAGGAGCTTGCGAATCAGGTACCGATTCCCCCATCCATCCCATGTCCAACATCGATCCCTTTTCCCGTGACCCCCGGGGCCGCGGCGGCCGTCAACTGCCGGTGAGCGGAGCCATGCCGCGCCGCGGATGCGCCCTGCCGCCCCGCCTGATGATCGCGCTGGCCGTGGCCGCTTTCGCAATGGTCAGCTACTTCATGAAGACCAAGGTCGAACACAACCCGGTGACCGGCGAGCCGCAGCGGGTGTCGATGACCGCCGAGCAGGAAGTCGCCATGGGGCTGCAGGCGGTCGGGCAGATGACCCAGGAGGGCGGTGGCGAACACCCGGACGCGCAACTCAATGCCCTCGTCGACAAGGTGGGCGCCAAACTGGTTGCCGCCAATGCTCAGGGAGCGTGGGCCGAACAGTTCCGGAAATACCGGTTCAATTTCCACCTGCTCCGCGACCCGAAAATGGTCAATGCTTTCGCCCTGCCCGGAGGCCAGATCTTCTTCACCTACGGACTGCTCCAGTACCTCGAGACCGAGGACGAGGTGGCGGGCGTGCTCGGCCACGAAATCGGCCACGTCGTCGGACGCCACTCCGCCGAACAAATGGCCAAATCCCAGTTGTGGGCCGGCCTCGCCCAGGCCGCCGGCATGGCCGGGGCCGACCTGAACATGAATCCGCAGCAGATCGCCGGCCTGATCTACCAGGTCAAAACGACCAGCTACGGCCGCGAGGACGAAAACCAGGCGGATGACCTCGGCGTGCGCTTCATGGTCAATGCCGGCTACGACCCGAAAGGCCTGATCAAAGTGATGCAGGTCCTGAAGGCGAAAGGCGGTGGCGGCGGGGGCCCGGAATTCCTCAAAACCCACCCCGACCCCGGCAACCGCATCGAACACATCAAGGCGGTCATCGAAAAGGTCGCCAAGGAAGGCACCGGGATCGATCGCGCCTCGGGTGCCCCGCCACGATAACCGCGGCAACCGGGTGCCGCTGCCGCCATCTCAGCAGGCCCATGGCCCGGCCTCTGGCATCCCTCCGGGATGCGTGGCTGGGGGGGACAACAACCGGAGGTGTCGGCGCTCTGATCCGACCTCCGGCTATGAGCTGTCATCCCTCCGGGATGAGGGGCGTGGAAGTGCCGGGCGATGAAGGACGTGGAAGTGCCGGGCGCTTATCCGTTGGGGGACCGGCAGAGTCCGAAGAGTGGGTGTCTTCGATTTTTGCCCATCGGGTGGGGGCGGGAGCGTTGGACGAGCGGGTGCCTTTGCTGGTTTTGACGCAGGCCGGCCTTCACTTTTCGGCTCGTGCGTTCCGAGCGTCCGCCCCTCAAAGGAAAAGCCTTGGAAAGTGGACGGTTCTTTATTCCGGACTTGGAATGGTCCGCGGCCCGGGGCTAGGCTGGTCGGTCATGAAAGCATCCGTTCCGGTTTTCCTCGCCCCGCTCGTCTTCGCCGCCGCCACGGTCGCCGCCGCCGCCGATGTCCGGCTGGAGCCGCCCAAAGACCTTGACGGATACTTCCCGTGGTCGCCGCCGGCCAGCACCGAGGTCTGGAATGCCCGCGCGCGGCAGGTGCGCGAACAGACGCTGGCCAGCCTCGGCCTCTGGCCGCTGCCGACGCGCTCGCCGCTCGGAGCGGTCGTTCACGGTCGCATTGAGCGCGACGACTACACGGTGGAGCGGGTCTTTTTTGAATCGGCTCCCGGGTTCTACGTGACCGGCAGCCTCTACCGCCCGAAACCCGGGGTGGGTGCCTCGGGTCCGGATGGCAGACGGGCGGCGGTGCTCTGCCCGCACGGCCACTGGCCGGACGGGCGGTTCATGAACGAAAGCGAAGCCGGCGTGAAGCGCGAGCTCGACACCGGCTCCGAGGTTTTTGCCGAGGCGGCGCACAGTCCGCTCCAGGCCCGCTGTGTCCACCTCGCGCGCATGGGGTGTGTGGTGTTTCACTATGACATGCTGGGGTACGCCGACAGCGTGCAGATCGGCATGGAGGTCGCGCACACGTTCAAGACGCAGCGGCCGGAGATGAATGCTCCGGACGGCTGGGGGCTGTTTTCGCCGCGCGCCGAGGGGTGGTTCCAGAGCGTCATGGGGCTGCAGACGTGGAATTCGATCCGCGCCCTCGATTTCCTCGAATCGCTGCCGGACGTCGACCCGCGCCGCCTCGGGGTGACCGGCGCGAGCGGCGGCGGCACCCAGACGTTTCTGCTGGGCGCGGTTGACCCGCGGCCGGCCGCGGTGTTCCCGGCGGTGATGGTGTCGACGGCGATGCAGGGCGGCTGCACCTGTGAAAATGCCAGCGGTCTGCGCGTCGGCACCGGCAATATCGAGCTGGCCGCTCTCTTTGCGCCGAAGCCGATGATGCTGACCTCGGCTGACGACTGGACGCGGGAGATTTCGACCAAGGGGTTTCCCGAGCTGCAGGCGTTGTGGGCGCGGCTGGGGGCCGCCGACCAGCTGGCGCTGCACGACCGCACCGAGTTCGGTCACAATTTCAACGCCCCGAGCCGCGCGGCGATGTACGCGTGGTTCAACCGTCACCTCGGCCTCGGTCTGCCCGCCCACGCCCTCGTGGAAAAAGATTTCCGGCGCCTGAGCCGCGAGGAGCTCACCGTCTGGACCGCCGACCACCCGGCCCCATCCGGCGCCGCCGTCGGCCCGGCCTTCGAAAAACGTCTGCTCCGGATCTGGAAGGAGGACGCCGAAGAACAACTCGCGGCCCGTCCGGAACTGGCGGAAACCGGATGGCAGGTGGTCCTCGGACGCACCCTGGGTCAGGCCGGCACCGGTCTCTCGTGGGACGATGCGACCGCGGTCAAAACCGACCGCGGCGACCACCTCGAACTGCGCGGCGTGGTGACCAACCCGACCCACCGCGAAGAGGTGGCCGCCGTGTTCCTTTACCCGAAGAACTGGAATGGCGACGTGGTCGTGTGGCTCGACGGCACCGACGCGCCGTCCGACGCCGCGCTTGCCGAGGTGCGCGCCGGCCGCGCCGTCGCCCTCTCACGCCTCTTCGCTCCCGGCCGCGCCGCCAACCCGCTGGTCCGGAACCCGCGCGAGGCGCCCGCCTACACCTACGGCTACAACCACCCGCTGTTTGCCCAGCGCGTGCACGACGTGCTGACCCTCGTGCAGTTCTGCCGCACCCGTGCCCAGTACCCGGCCCGGTCGGTGCGGCTCGTCGCCCGCGGGCCGGCCGCCGCCCTCGGCACCGCGGCCGCTTTTCTCGCCAAAAGCGCCCTCGCCGGCGCCGAAGTGGAATCCACCGGCTTCCGCTTTGACTCGGTCACCGATTTCCGCGACGCGGGATTCCTGCCGGGCGCTTTGAAATATGGAGATCTGCCGGCGCTGCGCCGGCTGGCCGGGCTGCCGTGAACCGCCCGGCGGCGCGGACCGCCACCCGGTCCGCGCGTCCCCCGGCCCGCCGCCGGCCGGAGGATCCCCGGCGGGAGGGCTGGCAGCCGTCGCTCAGAGCAACCCCTGGGCGAGGGTGGCCTCGGCCACCCGGATGAATCCCCCGATATTCGCGCCCCGCTGGTAGTTCGTCACCCCGTTGATCGGCGGGCCGGCATGCTGGAGGCATTGGCGATGGATAGTGCGCATGATCCCGTGCAGCCGGGTGTCGACTTCCTCACGGCCCCAGCTCAGGCGCAGTGAGTTCTGGCTCTGCTCCAGTCCGGAAACCGAGACGCCGCCGGCATTGGCCGCCTTCCCGGGCGCGTACATGACGCCGCGCTCCTGAAACAGATGCACAGCCTCCGGCGTGCACGGCATGTTCGCCCCTTCGACCACCGCGATCGCCCCGTGGTCTGCCAAGGCCCGCGCGTCCGCCGCGTCCAGCTCGTTCTGCGTCGCACACGGAAACGCCAGATCACAGGCAATCTCCCAGGGCTTCGACCCCGCCCGGTACTCGCAGCCAAAATGCTCCGCGTACTCCGCTATCCTCCCCCGCCGGACCTCCTTCAAATCACGCAGCCACTTGAACTTCTCGGCAGTGAAACCACCGGGCTCATGGATCGTGCCTCCGGAATCCGACGCGCTCACCACCACCGCCCCGCAATCCAGCAGCTTTTCGATTGCGTACAACGACACGTTGCCCGACCCGGAAACGGAACACTTCTTGCCCGCCAGCGACTCACCCTTCGCCTTCAACATCTCGTCGGCAAAATACACCGCGCCATAGCCCGTCGCCTCCTTCCGGATCAGACTGCCGCCGAAGCCGAGACCCTTGCCCGTGAGCACGCCGGTAAATCGGTTTTCCAGGCGCTTCCACTGGCCGAAAAGATATGAAACCTCGCGTGCCCCGACCCCGATGTCGCCCGCCGGCACGTCGGTGTCCTCGCCGATGTGGCGCCAGAGTTCGGTCATGAACGACTGGCAGAAGCGCATCATCTCGCGCTCGGATTTGCCCTTGGGATCGAAGTTCGATCCGCCCTTGGCGCCGCCCATCGGCAGGCCGGTCAGGCTGTTTTTGAAGATCTGCTCGAACCCGAGGAATTTGAGCACCCCCTGGTTGACGTCAGGATGGAAGCGCAACCCGCCCTTGTACGGCCCGATCGCGTTATTGAACTGCACGCGCCACCCGCGGTTCACGTGCACCTGCCCCCGGTCATCCTCCCAGGTCACGCGGAAGGATAGAATACGGTCCGGCTCGGTGAGGCGTTCCAGCAGCCCGTCGGCGCTGTACCGTCCGCTTTCCATCGCGAACGGCAGCACATCGGTCATCACTTCCCGCACGGCCTGATGGAATTCAGGCTCGCCCGGGTTGCGGCGCTCGAGGCTGTGCATGAACTTCGTCAGTTCTTCTTGGTACTTTGGTTTTTCAGGGGTCATCCCGTAAAAAAGAACGGCGACCGCCGGTTGCGCGAGCAAAAAACAACACTGTCTGAAAAAA
>JALRGF010000023.1 GCA_023253495.1 Verrucomicrobiales bacterium | reverse complement strand
GAACCCCAAGCACCGCCGTGATGCCACATGTTAGCCAGCCCAAAGCGCTCAATACCAACCCTACGATCGCCAAAGGATGCGTGCGAGTCTCTACCGTTACCGTTACGTCCGCGTAGGGAAGTAGCTCAATTCGGCTCATAGGTAACACTCAGCCCCACATCTACTCACCATCACAGTATCGCAACCGATAGAACAGAACTCTTCCCGTACCCAATCACGGGAAGAGTTCTGCGAATTCTCCACAACACCAACTACGGGACCGCAGGTTCAGCAGGTGCTTCACTACCTGCTGCGTTATCAACCTCAGTCCCTAAATCGCTGCTCATTTCATCGCCGAACTCTTCTTCAACACCCAGGGCATTCCCGACTGGTTCATCACCCACAAAGTCCCGGCCTTTGACCGCCAGGGGCGCGTCATCGGCGTCATGGGCACCTCCCAGAGCTACGCCGAAGCCAAAACCGTCCTCCAGCCGTACCTTGCCATCGACCAGGCCGTCACCTGGATCCGGGAACACTTCCGGGAAAAAATCACCGTCAGCCAGCTCGCCGCCCACGTCCACCTCTCCGAACGCCAACTCCACCGCCGCTTCGTCGAAACCTTCGGCTTCAGCCCCCAGGCGTTCATCCTCAAAGTGCGCCTCCAGGCTGCCTGCGAATTGCTCCAGCACGGCGACCACCGCATCAGCGAAGTCGCCCGCGAAGCCGGCTTCCCCGACCAATCCGCCTTCGGCCTGCGCTTCCGCCAGCACATGGGACTGACCCCGCTCGCGTACCAGGCGCAATTCCGGCTGGTCCGGAACCGCTGAGCACTCTGGGTGCTTCGGTCATCCGCGGAGCGGCGCCTTGTGTGTCTTTTTGACTCTTAGGGGATGCGGCGCGCTGATCCTTTTGTGAGCCATAATGGCACTTTTGGACCGCCCTCGCCACTGGGTTCTTTCCGGGTGAAAAAGATCTTTTCTTTTGCTCGTCAATGACTTGCCATCCTCTTTCACCCTCTGGCACACTTCAAGCATTCAGGAAATTACGGCTGTTCCAGCCGTTTTCTCAAAGACCAACCCAGAACCACTTGTCACCATGAGCTCACTCTCCGTCTACAACCCCTTCCGCGAATTCGAATCTCTCGCCAACCGACTCTTCCAGCAATCACCCGCGCCCCGTTCCGGCGAAAGCCGGCCGTGGCTCCCACCCGTGGACGTCACCGAAGACGAAACCGCCTACACCATCACCACTGACCTCCCCGACGTGCCCAAAGAAGCCGTCAAGGTCACCGTGGAGGACGGCGTGCTCACCATCCGGGGCGAACGCAAATGGGAGAAAAAGACCGACAACACCAAAGTCCACCTCGTCGAACGCAGCTACGGCAGCTTCACCCGCAGCTTCCGCCTGCCCGAAGACGCTTCCGGCAACCGCGTCTCGGCCACCTTCAAGGACGGCGTGCTCAAGGTCGTCCTCCCGAAGCGCGAGGAAGCCAAGCCGCGGCAAGTTGAGGTCCAGGTTCACTAGGACCCTGCGGCGCTTGTTCCGGGATGCCGTTTTCCCGGAGCACCCGCCGGCCCCGTGTTTCCCACGCGGCCACACGGGCGTTCCCGGTGAGCGGCGTCACAGCGCGCCGGCCCGCCCGGTTTTTCACCGGGAGGCCGGCGTCTCATTCGTGTTCCACGACGGTCTGCTCCGGCAGTCCCGCCATTCCGCCGCCCGAAAACCTTGGTCCTTCGGGTCGGGTCTTTATGGTTAGAGACCCCGCTCCATCACGGCCATTGCACCGATGTTCGACGCGGCCGAGCAGGCTTCGAGGTGGCATCTCGCACTCGGGATTCACTGCACCGCCTGAAATGGGCCGATGATCTCCTCCCCCCGCGCCCGCTTTTCCGCTGGCAGCCCTCCTCATCTCCCGCACTTTGCGACGATGAGAGTCCTCGCCGTCGATCCGGCACTGCGCAACACCGGCTATGCCGTGCTCGAACGCCTCGGGCGCGATATCCGCGCAGTGACCTGGGGTGTCATCTCCAACCCGGCCTCCCGCCTCCAGTCACAGTGCCTTGTCAGCATCCGCGAGGAACTCCACCGGGTCATCCGCGACTTCCAACCGCACGTCTGCGCCGTCGAAGGCATCATCTTCGTCCAAAGCTACAAAACCGCCATCATCATGGGCGCGGCCCGGGGCGCCGCCCTGCTCGCCGCCGCCGAACACGACTTGGAAATCTTTGAGTATGCGCCGCGGCGCGTCAAGCAGGCGGTCGTCGGCAAAGGCGCCGCCCAGAAACAACAGGTCGCCTTCATGATCCGCGCCCTGCTCGGACTTGCCGAAACGCCGTCCGCCGACGCTGCTGACGCCCTCGCCATCGGCCTCACCCACCTGCAGTCGGACGACCCACTCAAAAATACCACCGGTCTCATGATCCGCGTCTGAACCGCCGGTCCCGCCATGCCCACGTCCCCCGAATTCCGCTGGCTCGGCTGTCTGCCGTACCACGACGCCCTGCACCTCCAGCACGAACTGGTTGATGCCCGCCGGACCGGCGCCATTGGCGACACCGTGCTCCTGCTTGAACACGAACCGGTCTACACCATCGGCCGCACCCCGGACAAATCATCTCTGCACGGAGCCACCCCCGCCCTGCCCCACCCTGCTGTGGAAATCAGCCGCGGCGGCCAGGCGACATACCACGGCCCGGGCCAGCTCGTCGGCTATCTCATCCTCGACCTGCAACCGCTCGGCCGCGACCTCCACCGCTACCTGCGAGCTCTGGAAGAGGCCCTCATCGACCTCAGCGCGACCCTTGGTGTGCCCGCCACACGCCGCGACGCCATGACCGGCGTCTGGGTCGGTCCGCGCAAACTCGCCAGTATCGGCGTCGGCGTGCGCCACTGGATTGCCCTCCACGGATTCGCCCTGAACGTCACCCCGGAGTGCCTCGAAGGCTTCAACGCCATCATCCCCTGCGGCCTGACCGGAGTGGCCATGACCTGCCTGGCCACCGAGGCGTCCCGACCGTCTCTGACGGTGATTGAGACGGCAGAGCGCGCCGCAGCACCAGTCCGGGCCGCCCTCGCCGGTCTGCGGGCGGCAACCGGGTGAGACACGGCACGCGCCGTCACAAGGGCGGGACCGTCGCGCCGCCCCGCGCCCGCCATTCCGTCACTTCTTGCGCGCGCCTTTCTTTTTGGCCTTGAGCTCGAGGTACAGGTTGTGTGCCTTGACCGGGGTCAGACCGCCGTGCACCAGCTGTTGCACCGCCTGCACCATGGCGATCGGGTCTTCGGCCTGGAAGATGTTGCGCCCCATGTCGACGCCGGAGGCTCCCTGCTGCAGCGCGTTGTAGGACATCTTGAGCGCGTCGAGCTCCGGCAGTTTCTTGCCGCCGGCGATGACGATCGGGACCGGGCAGCAGCTGGTCACGGTGTCGAATTCCTTCTCCGTATAGTAGCACTTGACCAGATGGCACCCGAGCTCGGCCATGATGCGGGTGGCGAGGCGGAAATACTGCGGGGTGCGCGCCATGGCGCGACCGACCGCGGTCACGCCCATGACGGCGATGCCGTAGCGGTTCGCCTGGTCGATCAGATCGGTCATGTTTTTGAGCGTCTGGCGTTCGTACTGGCTGCCGATGAAGACCTGAACGGCGAGCACACAGGCATTCAGGCGCACGGCCTCCTCAATGCTGCAGGCGATACTTTCATTCGAGAGCGGCTCGTAGCCCGGGCGGCCGAGCTTGATGGTCTTTCCCTCGCCGTAGGATCCCTCCCACTCTTCCATCGGGCTGACCATGCTGGTGCCGCCGGAAGCCCGCAGCGCAATCGCCTTCTGCGTGCTCGCCGGCACCACCGCGCGCTGAATCCCGCGGGTCAGCATCAGGCAATCGACATACGGCTCCAGCGGGAGGATCGTCTGGTCCACGCGTTCAAGGCCGGTGGTCGGCCCCTGGAAATACCCGTGGTCAAACGCCAGCATCAGCGTCCGCCCGTCCTTCGGATGGAACACCCGGCTCAGGCGGTTCTTCAGCCCCCAGTCGTACTGGTGCGAGCCTTTGAGGAAGAATCCCGGCGTCTCCTGCGGGACGCTGGTGAAGAATTCCTTGTTTTTTTCAGAGGATTTGCCGTCGAGGTCAGCCATGATGAAGTGGTGTGCGAGGTGGGTGATGAATGATGAGCGGGCTCCCGCACCGTCCTGCGGACCGCGCGGCAGAGCCGCCTGTTTAGTGCCCCGGCGCGGCAGAGCGCGCAACCCGAAATGTCGGGAGCGTCACACGGGTTCCGGGCGCCGTCCGGACGGCGCCCGGACGACGGCCACCTGCCATCCGGATGCTCTCACTTTTCCACCACCCAGATATTGCGGTAGAAGACCGGATTGCCATGCCCCTGGAGCTGGATCGGTCCGGGCGCCGGGCTCTCCGCCTGGCCACCGCCGGTTGGTCCGTCGATTTCCAGCGTGTCGTGAATGACCACGCCGTTGTGCCTGACGGTCATCACCGCGTTCTTCGTCTTCCTGCCGTCCGCGTCGAATTGCGCCGCCTCGAAATCGATGTCGTACGTCTGCCAGACCAGCGGCGGCAGGCACATGTTGACGGATGGACGGGCCTTGGTGTAGACGCCGCCGCATTCGTTGTTTTCACCGCTCAGCCCGAAGCTGTCGAGCACTTGCACCTCATACCGGTCCTGCATGTAGACACCGCTGTTGCCCCGCCCCTGGCCGCGGCCAAGCGGTTTGAACGGCAGCAGGAATTCGGCGTGCATCGAGTAGTTGCGGAACGCTCTCTTCGACTTGCACCCGGCCGCGAGCAGACCCGCTTCGTTCATGTGACCACCGGCCCATTTGTCCGCCGTGGAACCGTCAAAAAGCACCACCGCCCCCTCAGGGGCCTTGGCCCCGAGCGTCGGACTGCGGCGCTCCGTTTTCTTCATGGTGTACGGTCCGCCGCTCGACGTCGTGATGGTGAGGGTGCCGTCGGCCAGCACGGCGGTGTAGCCATCAGCCCCGGCAAAACGCACCACCGCGCCGTCGCGCTTCCCGTCGATCTCCCGGCGGGTCTCCTTGTCCCAGCCGGCACCCGGCAAGCCGCCCTTGTACGTCACCATCCGGAACGCATCATCCCCCAGCGCAATCACCTGCGCCCCACCCCAGTCGTTGGTGTACTCACCCTGGTCGGCATAGTCACGTCCGCCCTCCGCCGCCGTCAGATACACCGGCGGCTCGGGTTTCGGCTTGGGAGGCTCGGCGGCTACCAGCGGCGGCACGATCAGTATGAAGAACAGTAGAAGCGTCAGTTTCATGGCAATGGAATTCCCCCACGCCGGCAGCCGACGGCAGTCGGGTGTCTCCGGTCATGAGACTGACACTTTTTATCGCAGCCGCCTGCCTCTGTCGAGTGCGACGGCGACCGCCCCGCTCCCACACGAATCCCGTCCGCCCCGGGAGACGTGGCTCATCGCTCCGGCCGGCGTGACCGGTCCTGCTCTCCTCTGCCGGCGTTTCCGGGCTACCGTACCCCCGGAAACCACCGCGACGTTCTGTCCTAACGCTCCATCGCCTCCTCAAAGCGCCTCCGCAGGCGCTCGACCCGCCGCCGGTTCGCTCCGAGGTCGCTGTAGCCCGAGCGCGAAGCCGACCGCACCTCGATGCGCCCGGGCTCGCGACCGAGCAGGAATTCCACATCGTCCACAAAGTGGAACAGACGGCTGCGGAATTCAAAATGCATGTAACCGCCGTGCACACGGACCAGCTTACCGCCCTCGGCCACCGCCACTTGCTTCAGCCGCCCCAAGGCGACCGCGGCATCGCCGGAATATACTAACGGGGCAAGTCCGTGAACCGCATCCTCGCCCGGACGGCTGCTCACGCAGTTGGGAGAATCGGGACATCCGGGTAGCGAAGCCACCGACTCCGGGCGGACGGGCGCTGTCCCGCCCCGACTCATCACCTTGAGGCCGACCGCCAGCGCGACCGCCAAAAAGCCAAGTCCGCTCAAGACACATTGGAGGCGCCGTCCCATGCCGCGCCTGCTTACGACTCGCGGGCGCGGACTTCCACGTACGACCGCCCACCCGGCACGGTGCGGGCCAGCATCGTCAGTTGGTGGTCCTGCCCCAGCGCCCAGAGCAGCTGCCGACGGGTTATCGCCAACCGGTGAATAGTGATCGGCGGATTGTCTTTCGGCTGGTTCATCCAGACCACCCGCAGGTCGCGCAGCGCCGGATGTTCAAATACTTCAGTCAACGGCATCTCCGTGATCTGAATCTGCACCGGCGTGTCCAGCCAGTCGTTGAGCGGCCGGTGTCCGGTATACAGAAACTCCTGCGGCACCACCGCCAACTTGTCGTGCGGCTTGTAGTCAGGCTTCACATCCCCGAACATCCACACCTGGCAGGACGACAGTCCGGCCAGCAACGCGACCGCCAGAACTCGTGAAAAATGCAGGATCATCACAACAAATAAAAAATCTCTCTCAATCCCGCCGGCAACCGCACCCGCAGGTTTCCATTGAGACTCATACATTCCCGCTCCGTTCAAGTCCGAGTGCAAGTGAAATTGCCCCTTTTGTCGCCCATTGGGTGCCGGCTGCCGCCAAAAATCCACTTGGCAAGGGAGCGGATTCCGAATATTGGGAATCATTGTTTGATAGTTAGGGCTTCTTTATTCTCAATCCTGAGAATTTCTTTTTCGATGTCCCGTCCCCTTGCTCACCGGACTTCTGTTGTTTCTCCAGCGTCCTTCCTGATTCCATGGCTTTCTCATTTTTAGCGCGCCTTTTTGGCAAACGCTTGTCGCCCCCTTTACCGGAGGCATCCGCCGCCTTCCCTCCGGTGTCCGCCGAGGAGCCGGATCGAGCGCCGGTGGTTTTCTCCGCCCGCGCCGAGCCGACCGGGGAGCCTGTTGCGGAGCCGCTGGCAGGCCCGGCCGCGCCGCCGCGGCCCGCTCCTTCGGTGACTGCACCGAGATTTGAATCGCCCTTTGCCACGGTGGCCACCGCCGTCCTTTCCGGTGGCTCCGGGGCTCGCCCTGCGATCGTTCCGGATGCCGTTCATGCCGCGCCGGTCCCGTCAGGTGCGGTACCGATGCGCTCCATTACCCCCTCGGATTCCGGCGCCCGGGTGTCGCTGCGCCTGTCACCGCTGCTTCAGGGACAACATGCGGGAGCGCTCGGCTTCGCCCCGGAACGTGTCCCGGCCCATGTGCGCGTCTCTCTGCCGGCCGCGCCACTCACGGCGCAGCTGGCCACCGGCCGCATCCGGGTCCGCCTGGACCAGGTGGTGGCCGGTCTTGACCCGCGGTTCCGCCCGGCCTTCAAGCAGGCCCGGCCGGATCTCGAACTGAACGTGCCACTGCGCGAATTGCTCGAACACCTGCCGGTGCCCCGCCTTTCTCCGCCGGCCACCGCCGGGGTGCCCGCCGTCTTCACCACCCCGTTTTCGATCCACGCCGAGGAAGATGCCGGACTCACTGCCGACGCGATGCCGTTCCCGAGCAGAGTCGATTGGCCCGCCCGGGCCACCGCCACCACCAGCCCCTCCCGCTTCGTGCTCTTTCCCGATGACCCGCCGGCCGGACCGCCAGCGGTCAGGTCGCCGGACACCCCGCCGCTCCCGCCCGCCGTGCCGCCCTGCAACCCGTTCGCCTTCCCCCCCGGCACCGGTCTCCGCAGCACTCTGGGCCTCGACCTGCCTTTCCTGCCCTTGGACGAGGATCCGGTACCCCTCGAGTCTCTGCGCGACGAGGCGCCCGCCCCCTGGAAAACTCCCCTCACTCCGCCTGCGGGCACTGAATCACCCCGCCCTGGACGACTCGCCCTATCCGAACAGCAGCCCCAGCCGCCGCCTGACTCTGCCAGCGCTGCCAGCGTTGCCACCGCCGCCACCGCTTCTGACGCTGATCCGACAACTTACGTGACCGCTCCCCCGGCAGCGGCTCCCCCGGCACCGTTGCTCGCGGAAAGACCCCCTCCCACCCCGCCCCCGATCCTCAGCGCTGCCGCCCCGCAACCCAGTGATGACCACCGGGCGGCTTTCGTCTCGGTCTTCGCACCTTCCGCGCTGGCCGGCTCTCCCGATGGGTCGTGCCCGCCTCTGGTCGACCTTGAGGCGCCTCCGGCCATCGCATTGGCGAAGTTACCGCCGATCTCCCACGATCCGGCAGCCGCGGGCGCCTCCGCCCCACCCTTCCCCGAGCCCCCGCTCGCAGCCCCGGTGCCCACGCCCCCGCCCCTCGGCATGGATACCCCCGCCCCCGCCGATCCAGTTCCCGCCAGGCATGCTGCTTCGGCTGACTCTCCGGAGATCGCAGGTCCAGCCGTTCCTGCTCCGCCCGCTCCAGTTCCCGCTCCCGCGGTCATTGAGGACCTGAGCTTCGGCTATGTGGAAAATACCACACCGCTGGTCCTGCGCGCCGTGTTCGCCACCGACGGTCCGCTGAGCCTGCAGGACGTGGTCGATCGCGCTGCTCGTTTCGATGGCCTGCGGGCGTGCCTGGTGCACACGCCGCTCACCTGCCGGCATACCGCTGCCGCGCCCGACGATCCGGAGGACGTCCGCCATTTCCGCGAACGCGCCGCCGCCCTCTTCGAAAAAACGGCCGGCCTCGTCCGCGAAATGGATCCGTCCGCCCGCGAACAAAGTTTCACCCTGCGCACCGGCACCACGGTGGCCAGCTTCTTTGCGGTGGACGACATCTGCCTCGCCGTACTCCATGCCGATCCGAACTTCCGCCCCGGCGTGCGTGAAAAACTCACCCTCATCACCCGCTCCCTCCCTGAAATGACGGCCCCGTAACCCCGTCCGGCAAGCTCCGACCCCACCCCGCCGCCCACCCCATGGCGCTCGTCAACCACCAGACCCGCGAGGTCACTTTCAAAATCGTCTACGCGGGCACCCCGCTCAGCGGCAAAACCACCAATCTGCAATACGTCCATTCCCGCCTCGACGCCGCCCAGCGCGGCGACCTCGTCTCGGTGGCCACCGCCTCTGACCGGACGTTGTATTTCGACTTCATGCCGGTCACCGCCAACCGCATCGGCGGGTATGCCGCCAAATTCGCGCTCTACACGGTGCCAGGCCAGGTCCACTACAACGCCACCCGCCAACTCGTCCTGCGCGGGGCCGACGGGCTGGTCTTTGTCGCCGACAGCGCGGCTGACCGCCTTGAGGAAAACCTTGAGTCCGCCCGCTCACTCATGCGCAACCTGCAGGACAACGCCACCCCGCTCGAAAACCTGCCGCTGGTCCTCCAGTACAACAAACGCGATCTGCCTGACGCCGCCCCCCGCGCCCAGCTCGACTATCTCCTCAACCGCCCGGAACAGCCGTTCCCGGTTTTCGAGTGCATCGCCCAGCGCGGCGTGAACGTCTTTGCCTGCCTGAACGCCGTTTCCCAGATCGTCCTCCGCCGGTTTCACGATTCCGTGGCCCCCGCTCCCCGCGCCGGCACCGGTGCCGCTCCGACCACCACCGCCTGACCGGGCACCCGCCCGATCCCATGACCGCCCACCTCACCCTGACCGCCGAGACGATCGGTCCGCTGCTCACCGAACTGGACGCTCTGCTTCAGGAAGCGGAAGCCCTCCGCGTCTCGCTGCTCCACGACAGCGGTCTGGTGATCGCCGAAACCGGTCAGGACGCGCACCGCGACCGCGGGGAAAGCGGCGCGCTCGCCGCCGGGGCCTTCTTTGCCGCCCGCCATC
>JALRGF010000745.1 GCA_023253495.1 Verrucomicrobiales bacterium | reverse complement strand
AAACAACGCCGCCAGCGTCTTCCGCAGGTCACCACCGGAATCAGCAAATGCCGCCGCCACCGCCGCCACCGCCGCCTCCGGTGGGTCATCAGCCATAAATCGCCGGCACAGCTTGCCCGCCAGATGGCGCGCCGTCGACGGATGCGTACACACCAGCTCCACCACCCGATCCAGATCACCCGCTCCGAGACCCGCCGGGATCACCGTGCCGAGAACCCGCTTTTCTCCGTCGTCGTGGCGCGCCGGATCGAATGCCACCTTCCCGACGGCATGGCGCGCCTGGTTCCGCGCGCGCACCGTCCAGCCGGTCAGGCACCGCGCCACTTCCATCACATCGTCCTGCGTATAGCCGCCATGCACGCCAAGCGTGTGCAGCTCGAGCAGCTCGCGCGCATAATTTTCATTCGGCCGCCCCGCGCCATCCGCTTTCCGGTTTTCCCGCCCGTCAAGATACCACAGCATGGCCGGACTGAGAGCGGATGCGCGCACCAGATCGGCAAACCGCCCCATCGCATGGGCCCGGATCACCCGGCGGTCGTCGATCGGCTTGAACCACCGCGAATCCCCCTTGGACGGATCAATGTTGAAATGGTCGGTCCAGAAATCGACCATCACCTCGAACAACTGGCGCCGGGAATGCACGGCCCGCTGGATCTTGTCGCGAGTCAGCTGGTCAAGCAGCGCCCGCGGGTCATGCTCCAGCAGCTCACCTGCCGGCCAGGCGTCGAGCGCCTCAAAATGCCGGCTCCGCCGCATCGCCGCCGCATCCTCAATCGTCTCCGGAGCGAGCTGCGTCGCCACAAACGCCCGGGCTCCCATCGCGCTCACCCGCGCGTGGTCGCCCGGCCGCGGACCAAAGGTCAGGCGGTTGAGGACGTGCGTCTCATCATAAATGGACTCGGCCGCGGGCGGCTCAAAGGCCGACGCCTCCAACCGGTCCCGGCCCTCAAAGACCCAGTGCGACACCGCGGACAACCCGCCCACCCCCGCCAGCCCGCCCCCGGCGGCGGCCACTCCCAGAAATCGACGGCGGGTACTCGGACTCATCGGGGGCTCAAATCAGACATTCAGGAATGCATACGCTCGCACCGGCCGCGCCGGGCCCGCGAAAAAATCATCACGACTGCGGGTCCGCCGCCATGGGTGCCGGTGAGTCGACAGTCAGCCGGCGCGCCCGGCGCTCGCCCCACCACGAAAAAAAAGCCGCTCCGGTCCCGGAAGCCAGCACCAGCGGAATCACCAGAATCTGACCGAGGATCGGCAGCAAAAAGGTCAGCGCCAGTACCACCCCGCCACGCAGTACCGCCCGCCACGGCTCCACCGCATCCCGGGCCGCCGGTAACCCGACCCCGATGCGCCGGGCCAGCCCGGCACTGCCAATCAGCCCGGCCAGCAGCGGCGCGGCAATGAGCAGCAGGCCGATCCATTTCAGCGCCGCAGGCGCGACGTTGAGCACGGCGATGCCGGCGGCAATCGGTGCCACGGCCAACAAGAGCCCGATCAGGGTGGTCAGAATCGGCCGCCCAAACTGCTCTGCACACCGCCCGACATGCCCCGGAAACAACGCCGCCGCCGCCAGCCAGTAGCTCACAAACATCAGAAAAAACCCCAGCGCGAGAAAAAGCCAGACCAGGACGTTGGCAGTGGTGATGTACTCCATGAAATCAGAGTTCAGGCAATTACGCCACTATGAACCCCGCCTCCGAGAGGTGTCGAGCGGAGAATGCCCCTCCCGCTGAACCCGACCTTTTTATCCCGCAGAGGCGCAGAGGCTAAATCAAAAAAAGAAAATCAAAAAATCCCTCTGCGCGCCCCGCGCCTCCGCGGGAGTCTCCCGTCCCTCCCCGCGCTCCCTGCGCCTCCGCGGGAAACCCCGTCCCTCCCTGCGCACCCCGCGCCTCCGCGGGAAACCCCGTCCCTCCCCCGCGGTGGATTATTCCCATCCGCATGCCAGCGTGACGGCGCCTCATTTTTTCACCGCACCCCCAATGTTCCGTCATTTCATCCTTGGCACCGCGGGCCACATCGACCATGGCAAAAGCACCCTGGTCAAGGCTCTTACCGGCACCGACCCCGACCGCCTGCCTGAAGAACGGCAGCGCGGCATGACCATCGAACTGGGCTTTGCTCACTTTGATATCCCGGACCCCGATGACGATGCCACCCGGTACAGCCTGGGGGTGGTCGATGTGCCGGGCCATGCCGACTTCGTGCGCAACATGGTTTCGGGAGTGGCTGCGCTTGACATCGCTCTGTTCATCGTGGCGGCCGATGACGGATGGATGCCCCAGTCCGAGGAACACCTGCAGATTCTCACTTACCTGGGCGTGCCGCGCGCCGTGGTTGCCCTGACCAAAGCGGACCTCGCTGAGGACGTCGACTTTTCCGTCGCCATGCTCCGCGAAGAAGTCCGCGGCAGCTTTCTGGAAAACGCTCCGATCGTACCGGTGGCGGCGCCGCTCGGCCGCGGCCTGCCTGAATTGCGGGCCGCGCTGGCCGGCGCCTTGCGCGAGGCGCCGCCGCCGCGGGACATCGGCAAACCGCGTCTGCCGGTCGACCGTGTCTTCTCACCGACCGGTGTGGGCACGGTGGTGACCGGCACCCTGATCGGGGGTGCGTTCGCGGCCGGCACGGAGGCGATGGTGCAACCCTTCGGGCTGACCACGCACCTGCGATCGGTTCAATCGCATGGCAGCATCAAGGACCATGCGCGCCCCGGCATGCGCACCGCCCTCAATCTGGCCGACGTGCCGATTGCCACCCGCGACCGCAAGCGCGGCATCTCCCGGGGTGATGTGGTCACCGTGGCCCGCCTCGGCCCGCCCGCTCACACCCTTGATGTCCTCCTCGAAAAATCGCTGCGCCCGGTTCCCGGCCAGCCGGGATTCACCCGGCCGCTGCGCACCGGTCAGCGCGTCCACGTCCACCACGGGTCCGCCAGCCACGAAGCCCGCCTCCACCTGCTCGGCACCCGATCGATCGGCCCCGGCGCCACCGTCATCGCCGAAGTCCGCTGCGAGACACCGGTGCATGCGTTCGCCGGCGACCGCTTTGTCCTCCGCGACTGGTCCAAACAATTCACCATCGGCGGCGGCCTGATCCTTGAGACCGGCGCCTCCCCCTCGCGATTCCGCAAACCAGCCCAACGCGCTTTCCTCGAAGCCCGCGCGGCCGAGCCTGGCGACGTGCGCACCGCTCTGCGCTCGCTGCTCGCCCGCGACCACGCCGTGCCCCGCGACGGCCTGCTCGCCCAGTCGAATTTCAGCGACCCCGAGGTCCGCAAAGCCGCTGAAACACTGGTCAAAGAGGAGCTGGCCGTCAGCGAGGCCGGCTGGCTGATCGACGCCCCGTGGTGGCAATCACTCAGCGAAGAAGCCGCCGCCACCATCGAGGCGCACCATGCCGCCCACCCGGAATCCGCCGGACTGCCGGTCAGCGCGCTGCGCACCGCCCTCCGCCGCCGGCTCGCCCAGCCGCGGCTCTTCGACATCCTGCTCTCCCACCTCGGGCGCCACGGTTTTGCCAAGGAGGGCGAGGCGCTCAAAAAAGCAGCCTACCAGGCGGTCCTGCCCCCCGCCCTCGCCGAGGCCGGCCAGCGGCTGCTCGACGCCCTCGCCGCCAACCCGGTTGATCCGCCCAATCCGAAAGAACTCGCGCCCACCCCGGCCGACCAGAAAGCCCTCAAGTTCCTCATTCAGAGTGGCGAGGTCGTGCACCTTGACGAAAAAGCGGTGCTCGCCAAGGCGGCCTACGACGCCCTGCGCGCCGCCGTACTGGCCAGCGTGCGCACCCGCGGCCAGGCGACCGCCAGCGAAATCCGGGAAGACACCGGAACCACTCGCCGCTTCCTCATCCCCCTGCTCGAAAAACTCGACAAGGAAGGCGTCACCCGCCGCCAGGGCGACTACCGCTCACTCAAAGAAAGCCGCTGAATCATCCGCGCGGTCTGCGCCCCTTCCGCAGAGATCCCCCGGTCCGCCCCTCCGGCAAATTCTCACCATCCCCCCTTTCTCTCGCCGCGATCTGTGATTCCCTCCCGCACGTCCAGCCCCATCCACCCCGCATGCCTGTCGTCACCCTCGATTTCGAGACGCCCCAGTTCCTCCACTCGCTCATCGGCGAAGACACCGCGCGCCTCAAACTGCTCGAACAGCGAGCCGGCGTGAAGCTCACCACCCGCGAAGGATGGCTGAAAATCGATGGCGATGACCCCGCCGCCGTCGAAAAAACCGCCGCCGTCATCCACCAGCTCGAGGCCGCCTGCCGCGCCGGCACCCGCATCGACCCTCATTTCTTCCGCGTCGCCGTCGAATCCGTCTTCGGCCAGGACGGCGGCGGGCCCGGCATGCTCCGCGAACTGACCTCGGTCCGCCTGCTCGGCTCCGCCCGCAAACCGGGCATCACCCCGAAAACCAAAGGCCAGCTCGACTACCTCCGCGCCATCGACCGCCATGACGTCACCTTCGGCATCGGCCCTGCCGGCACCGGCAAAACATTCCTCGCCGTCGCTGCCGCCGTCGCCGCCTTCAAGGCCAAACAGATCAACCGCATCATCCTGTCCCGCCCCGCCGTCGAGGCCGGCGAAGCCCTTGGCTTCCTCCCCGGCGACATGAACGAAAAAATCTTCCCGTATCTGCGCCCGCTCTACGACGCCCTCTACGACATGCTCGAACCCGATGAGCTGGAAAAAATGATCGACCGCGGCCAGATCGAAATCGCCCCGCTCGCCTATATGCGCGGTCGCACTCTCAGCCACGCCTTCATCATTCTCGACGAAGCTCAGAATACCACGCGCTCGCAGATGCTCATGTTCCTCACCCGCCTCGGCGAGGAGAGCAAATGCGTGGTCACCGGCGACCCGACCCAGGTCGACCTCCGCGAATCCGGCGGCTCCGGCCTCGTCGAAGCCATGCACATTCTCCCCGGCACCGAAGGCGTCGCCTTCATCCGCTTCAGTGACGCCGACGTCGTGCGCCACCCGGTCGTCGCCCGAATTATCAATGCCTACGACAAGGCGCGGGGCGAGCAGACCTCCCGCCCGAAGCGCCGCCTTGCCGAGGGATAATCCCCGCCACAGCCCCGCCTCCGGCGCCACTTCCGGCATCCGGCCCGCCGATTTGCATTCCCCCGCCCCCGCCGCTAAAGACTCGGGATGACGAGTCTCTGGAACGACGATGAAGCGCGGACGTGGGCCGCGCAGGGAGATCTGGGTCTGCGCGTGTACACGTCGCGGCTGCTCGGCCGCGACCCGCGCCTGGTCCTGCATGGTGGCGGCAATACCTCGGTCAAAGTGCGCGAGGCTGATTTTTTCGGCCACGAGCAGGACTTGATTTACATCAAGGGGAGCGGCTGGGACCTTGCCACCATCGAGGCCGCCGGCTTTGCGCCCACCCGCATGGAGCCGCTGCTGCGGCTCTCGCGGTTCGCCTCGCTTTCGGACGCCGACATGGTGACCCAATTGCGCGCGGCGATGACCGATCCGATGGCACCGACCCCCAGCATCGAGGCCATTCTGCATGCCGTGCTGCCGGCGAAATTCGTCGACCACACCCACGCCAATGCCGTCGTCGCCCTGACCAACAACCCGCAGGGCGCGGATCGGGTGCGCGCGGTCTTCGGCACCCGCGTGCTGGTCGTTCCGTACATCATGCCCGGATTTGTGCTCGCCAAGGCGGTCGCCGACCTGCTCGCGGAAAAAAGCCTCGAGGGCGTGGAGGGCCTGGTCCTCATGCACCACGGGCTTTTCACCTGGGGCGACACCGCCCGCGAAAGTTACGAACGCATGATCGCCCTGGTCAGCGAGGCCGAGTCCGCCGTGCCCGCTTTCACGCCGGCCACCGCGACCGCCACCGACGACTGGATCGGACTGGCCACCCTGCGCCAGGCGGTCAGCCAGGCCAAGGGCGCTCCGGTGCTCGCCAGACTCGACGCCTCGCCCGAGGCCGCCGGGTTTTCTCTGCTGCCGGACGTCGCCCGGCTCGCCACCCGCGGGCCGCTCACCCCGGACCACAGCATCCGCACCAAACGCGTGCCCGCCGTCATCGGCGAGGACGTGGCCGCTACGGTGCAGGCATTCGCCGCGGAATACGACGCCTATTTCCACCGCCATGCCACCCCGGGTCAGACACGACTCCCGGCCGCCCCGAACTGGGCGGTCTGGCCGGGACGCGGCCTCGTTTCGTTCGGCGCCACGGTCAAGGAGGCCGCCATCGTCGCCGACATCGCCGGACACACGGCTGCGACCATCCAGGCGGCGGAAGCGCTTGGCGGCTGGCAGGCCCTCCTGGAAGCCGACATCTTCGCCATCGAATACTGGGAACTCGAACAGGCGAAACTGCGCCAGGGCGCCACCGCCCGTCCCACACTTCAGGGGAAGGTCGCCCTGGTCTCCGGCGCCGCCGCCGGCATCGGTCACGCCATCGGCAAAGTTCTCCATGAACACGGGGCCGCCGTGGTCGCGCTCGACATCAATCCCGAAGTCACCACCGCGTTCCAGGGGCCGGACCAGCTCGGCCTGGTCGTCGACCTCACCAACCAGGACGCCGTCAAGGCCGCCATCATCGAGACCGTCCGGCGGTTCGGCGGCCTCGACATCCTCGTCAGCAACGCCGGAATCTTCACCGCCGGCGCCAACATCGAGGACCTCGATGACGCCAACTGGACGCGCTCGCTCCTGCTCAACCTGACCAGCCACGAACAGCTCCTCAAACACTGCATCCCGTTCCTCAAGAAAGGCATCGACGCCACAGCCATCTTCGTCGGCAGCCGCAACGTGCGTGCCCCGGGCGCCGGCGCGGCCAGCTACTCGTGCGCCAAGGCCGGTGTCACCCAGTTGACCCGCGTCGCCGCCCTTGAACTCGCCCCCCACAACGTGCGCGTCAACATCATCCACCCTGACGCCGTCTTCGACACCAAACTCTGGACCCCGGAAGCCCTCCAGCGCAGCGCGGAACGCTACGGATTGACCGTCGAGCAATACAAAAAACGCAATCTCATGAAATGCGAAATCACCAGCCGCGACATCGGCCTGATGGTCGCCAGCATGGCCGGCCCCGCCTTCGCCAAAACCACCGGCGCCCAGATCCCCGTCGACGGCGGTAACGACCGCACCATCTGATCGCCCCCGGCCTCCAAGGGAAATTGCCGCCCCCGAAGCGGTCAGGAGCGTGACAGAGGCCCGCGGCTGCCGTATATTCCAAATATCGGGGTTTTTCGGAACTGCCCCGGTGCTTGGTCTGTCTTCATTTGTCCCCGATGACTCTCCGCTGGATCCCCGTTCTCACCGCTCTGGCCCTGCCGCTGGCCGGCAGCCGCCTCGCGAACGCCGATGAAACCCTCGTG
>JALRGF010000058.1 GCA_023253495.1 Verrucomicrobiales bacterium | reverse complement strand
TCTTTTTCCACCAAGCCATTTCTGCTGGCCGGTTCGGGTGCCGCGATGCTGTCACTGGGGCTGGTGACGCGACCGCTGGCCTCTTTGGGGGCCGGGCTGATGCTGCATCCTCCGCGGCGCTTGCCGGCGGAGGTGCCTCCGTCGCCGTACCGGGACGTCACGTTTGCGGGAGCAGGGGTCGAATTGCGCGGGTGGCAGGCGCCGGCGAGCGGCGCGCGCCGGGGCACGATGCTTTATCTGCATGGAGTGGCGGACAACCGGGCGAGCGGAGTCGGCGTGATCGAGCGCTTCCGGAGGCGCGGGTTTGATGTCGTGGCGTACGACAGCCGGGCGCACGGCACTTCCGGCGGACGGTCGACGACCTATGGGTTTTACGAGAAGGTCGATTTGCAGCGGGTGCTGGACGTCCTGCCGGCCGGGCCGGTGGTGGTCGTCGGCAGTTCCCTCGGGGCGGCGGTCGCTTTGCAGGCAGCGGCCGAGGATCATCGGATTTCGGCGGTGGTCGCGGCCGAACCGTTCTCCGACCTGCGCACGGTGGTGCGCGAGCGGGCGCCGTTTTTTTTCACGGCCGGAGCGGTGGGCGAGGCGCTCCGGCTGGCCGAGAAGCGCGGTCGCTTTTTGGTGGAATCAGTGAACCCGATGGTCGCGGCCCGACGGATCACGGTGCCGGTATTGCTGGTGCATGGGGCGGCCGATACCGACACGCCACCGGATCACTCCAAAAGACTCTACGAAAACCTGGCCGGGCCGAAACAATTGATCCTGGTGCCGGGAGCCGGCCACAGCGAGTCACTGCGGGGGCCGGTCTGGCAGGATGTGGAGCGGTGGATTGACGCGCACCTCTGAAAAAAAAGGCGGACCGGAGAGAGGTCTGCCCGGCACCGCTGAAAAAAACGAAGACAAAAAAAGGCGGCCCGGAGGCCGCCTTTTCGGTGTTGATAACGAGGCGATGGCCGGCGCGGCAGGCTCAGGCGCGGCGGCGACGCATGATCGGGGTCAGTCCGAGCACGCCGAGCAGAGCCATGAGGGCGGTCGACGGTTCGGGAACTTGGGAATCGAGCTTGATGTAATCGACACCCATCCAGTTGCCACCGCCGTCGGCGTTGTAGCTGATGCCTTTCAGGCTGACGATATTGTCGGCACCGGGGCCGGTGACCGCATTCACGCTGGCCAAGCTGAACCACGCGGTGGTGTAGGAAGTGCCATCACCAGCGACGTCGGCCGGGCGCACAATGACCTCCGGAGCCACCAGGATCCCGTTGAAATACAGCTCGTTGCCGAAGCGCGGGTTGGGGACGTCCGCACCGGTGTGCAGATTCAGCGGCTCCCAGGTGATGGAGAGCAGGTGATTCGGAGCGAGCGACTCGGGCAGGTTGAAGTGGTAGCGGAGGTCGAGGTCGCCACCGGCATGGGCACGTTCGGCGGCTTCCTCATTGGCTCCGACGAGGCCCGCCGGAGTGTAAGCGCCGTACATGGCGGTCACGCTGGGGATGGTGGTGGAGTAGGTGCCGGCGAAATAATAATCGTTGTCCGCCTGCTGGTCTGTTTCCGGGCTGGCCGGATTTCCCGGCAGCGCATTGATGGTCCCCTGCTCCTGCACAAAAGAGGCGTTGGGGCCGCCACCGTCGCCGGCGGGCCAAGCGTTATCAGGCAGGCCAACCTGCCAGACCAGAGCGGCTTGGGCCGTGAGGGCGGAGGCGGAGAGCAGGGCGAGAGATGAATACCGGGGCAGTTTCATAATGAGGCGATTTTTCAGGGAATGGAATCCGGGTCAATACTTTTCTGAGTGAATTTTCGGGTGGTCTCACGGTTTCCGGAGCCGGTAGAAGCGGGCGCCGTTCGGGGCGATGGCTTCCGTGTAGGGGGAGGCGGGGGTGGGCGTGACCGGGTTCCATGGGGGAACGAGGTTTGAGGACCATTCGAGGATGCCGGGGCCGTCCCAGCTCAGGGTGACCTGTCCGTTGTTGACGGAGACGGTGGGCGGGAGGAATTCGGTCGGGGCGGTACCGTTGAGCTGGACGTAGTCGATGCCCATCCAGTTGCCGCCGCCTTCGGCATTGTAGTTGACGCCGCGCAGGCTGAGGATGTTGTCCGCTCCGGGGCCGACCTCGGCGCCCACGCTTTCCAGAGTGAACGGCGGCGTGGTGAAATCGGTGTCGAGGTCC
>JALRGF010000679.1 GCA_023253495.1 Verrucomicrobiales bacterium | reverse complement strand
GTCCTCATTGAGCGCCTTGATGACGAAATCGCGATAGTGATAGGCGTGGGGTCGGTCGTAATCGTGTTCGAATCCCGAGCTTTCGGCGAAGCGGGCGACGTCGAGCCAGTGGCGGGCCCAGCGTTCGCCGTGGCGCGGGCTGTCGAGCAGGCGCCGGATGACGCGCGGCCAGGCCTCCGGGTGCGGGTCGTGTTCGAAGGCTTCGAGTTCTTCCGGGGTTGGCGGCAGGCCGGTGAGTCCGAAGGTGGCGCGCCGGAGGCGGGTGCGGTGGTCGGCGCGCGGGTTCGGAGCAAGGTGGTTTGCGGTCAGTTTGGCGGTGACAAAGCGGTCGATGGCATGGGGTGGAGTATCCGGGGTGCCGGCGGACGGCGGGGGCGCCGCGGCCAGCGGACGGAAGGCCCACCATTGGCGGTCGGCCTCGGTGACGGCCTTGGATTTGGGTGGGGTGGCGGCGCTGACTGTCAAAGCGGCGAGCAGGGCGGCGAGCAGGGCGGTGGCGCGCAGGGAGGCGAGGCGTGAGTGACGGGCGGGTGGCATCGGGCGATGGGGTGGACGGGCCATGGCGGGGGCGGACGTGGTGGCGTGGGTGCGTTCAGGAGCCGGGTGGCGGGGAGCTGTGCCGTGCCGTGACGATGGCGGATTTTTCCAGCAGGTGCCAGCATTTCAGGAGCATGCGCGGGAGGTGGAAAGGTCCTTTGTACATCGAGCCTTTGGCGGGCTGGGCGACGCGGCCGTCGCGGTGCAGGTATCCGAACCATTCGCCGAATTCCGGGTCGGGGAAGTGCTGGAACGACCAGTGGTGGACCTGGGCGTGGCGGTGGGCGTGGCGCGGCTCGCCGGTCAGCTGCCATGCCATGAGGGTGGCGATGATGGCTTCGCAGTGGGGCCACCAGAATTTCATGTCCTGCCAGTATTCGAGGACCGGTTTGCCGAGGACGTCGCGGAAATAGAAGATCCCGCCGTACTCGTGGTCCCATCCGCGTTCCCATGACCAGTCGAGAATGCGCACGCCGAGGTCGATGAGCCGCCGGTCGTGGCGGTGGGCGCCCTCGTGCATGATGAACCAGGCGCATTCGATGGCGTGGCCCGGGTTGAGCAGGCGGCCGTCGGTGTGGTCGAGCCGGGCCTGCCCGTCCGGGCTGACCGATTCGAGAAGGGCGTGCCATTCCGTTTTGAGGAAATCGCGTTCGATTTCGCGGATGAAAGTGTCGATCCATGTGGTGCACGAGCGGCCGAGCACGGTGACGTCGCCGAGGCGGGAGCGGATTTCCTGGGCGGTGACTATCCCGATCATCGGGGTGGCCAGTGATTTCATGGGGCGGGTCGGCTCGAACTTCGGGGACATGGCGCCGGGCTCGAAGCTGATGCGGAGGTACGTTTCGAAAGTGCGGAGGGCGGCGGCGGCGAGGGAATCGTCATTGGTGATGCGGGCCGCAGCGGCATAAGCGATGGCGGCGAAGCTTTCGCTGAAGACGTAGCGGCGCATGCGCAGCGGGCGGCCGTCGCGGGTGACGGAAAACCACATTTTGCCGTCGGCCCGGTGGCCGTGGCGGCGGATGAAGTCGATGCAGCTGCGCGCGGCTTCCAGCCATTCCGGGCGCGGGCCGACGCTCAGCCAGGCGGTGGCGAACATCCAGCCGGCGCGGCCCTGGAACCAGATGCTTTTGTCATCGTCGAGCCGCGAGCCATCGCGGTCGAGCATGGTGAACAGGCCGCCGTGCTCGCGGTCGAGGCCGTGGCGCAGCCAGAATGGCAGGACGTTGTCGAGCAGGGTGTCGCGGTAGACGGCGGTGAACCGGGCGCGCTGGTCGGGGTCGGTGAGGTCCGCGGGCATGGACAGGGGCGGGTCAGGAACCCCGGCGGTCGAAGAGCCCGAGGGCCTCGAGGTCCCGGTGCAGAGAACTGAGGGCGGCGGGATCAAGCGGGGTGTGCGGCAGGCGGGGCGGGCCGACGTCGACGCCGAGCAGGCCCATGGTGGCTTTGGCGGCAGCCATATAGCTATGGCTGGCGAGGCGGGCGATGAGGGTGGCGCTGCGGGCCTGGGCGCTGCGGGCGGCCGGCAGGTCGCCGCGCTCGAACGCGTTGATGATTTCGTGGGAGATGGGGGCGGCGAAATTGTAGCTGCTGCCGATCGCGCTGCGGGCGCCGGTGGCGAGGGCGCCGAGCAGCCATTCATCGATTCCCCAGGAGATGTTCCATCGGCCGCTGTCGGCCTGGAGGCAGCGGAGCAGGAGCATGAGGTCCGGGTGGCTGAGCTTGAGGCCGGCGAGGGTTGGCAGGTGGGCCGGGGCCTGTTCGAGGAAACCGGCCATCGGCAGCGACACGCCGGTGAGCGGCGGGATGTCGTAGAAATAAAATGGCGTCGACGGCGCGGCCTGCGCGATCCCGGCGCAGCAGGCGATCAATGATTCCAGGGTGGCCGGCTTGAAGAACGACGGGGAGAGGGCGGCGATGGCGGTGGCTCCGAGGGATTCGGCGTGGGCGGCCAGGTTGCGGGCGTCGGCGAGGCAGTTGGCGCCGACGTGGACCATGACGCACAGCGGGGTGCCGCGGGCCACGGCGGTCCAGCGCTCGGCGAGTTGCCGGCGTTCGTCCACGGTCAGCGACGACCATTCGCCGGTGGTTCCACCGATGAAGACGGTGTGGACGCGGTCGCGGAGCAGGTGGGCCGCGAGTTTTTCCACGGCGTCGAGGTTCAGTGACCCATCGGCATGGAAAGGCGTGTGGGTGGCGGCGATGAGGCCGTCAAAGCGGAGATCGGAGGCGGATGATGGCATGGACGGCGCGCGGGATGGCTCGAGCCATACCGCATGGCGGCGCTGGTGGGAAGCCGTGAGTGCGGGCCCCGGGTGACTTTATCGCGGTTCGTCCGCCACTCCGGGCGCCCGGTGCCGGCCTGCGCGGCGCGGGTGTCACATCCTCCCGATCTCGGCCGCCAGGGCATCAAGGTCGGCGTGCCGGCCGGATTGTTTTTTGCTGTAGATGAGCTTTCCGTCGACCACGACCTCGAAGACGCCGCCGGAGCCGGGGATGAGGACGATTTCGGCGATGCGTTCCGGTCCGAGCGCGCGCAGCTTGGCCGCCAGACTGGCGGCGCGCGGCTCGTAATTTCACATCTGGCAGTATTCGATGGAGACGTGCTGGATCATGGGAAAGGGAAGGGTGGTCGGGCCGGGACGCGGTGCAAGCGGGAGGCTGGGGTATTCGGCGGCCGCTGAATTCAGGTCGATGCGGCGAGCACCGACCGCAGGTGCTGCATTTCGGTATCGAGGTCGTCGTCGGGGCCGAGAGTTTCGCGAACCGCCTCGCGCAGGCGATCGCGGTACCGCTGCCGCAGGCGGCTGACGGCCATTTTGACGGCGTCCTCGCTCATGCCGAGGGCGGTGGCGGCCTCACTCATGGCGGCAGGCGGAGCGCCGAGGCGGAGGAAGGGGGCGAGGGCGTCGAACTGCGCCTGTTTGCCTTCCTGCATCATCTGGAGGGCAAGGTCATCGAGGACCTGAGTCATCAGGCTCATGGCCCACCGCCGTTCGTAGACGGCGTCCGGGGTCAGATCATCGACCGGCTCCACCCCGTAGGTATTTTCCGCCAGAGCCTGGTCGATGGAAATGGGAACCTGCCCGCCGCCGCGTTTCTGGCGATAGGCCAGACGCATCCGGTCAGCGAGAAAATGTTTCAGACAGGCGAGCAGGAAAGTGCGCAATTTGCCGCGCTCGCGGTCGGCGCGCGCGAGGAAGTCGCCCTCGACGAGGCGGAGCAGGAATTCCTGGGTGAGTTCCTCGGCTTCGGCCGGCCGCTGGCCGCTGCGCCGGATGAAAGCGTAGAGCGGCATCCAGTAGCCGCGGCAGATGTCTTCCAAGGCCCGGCGGGTTTCCGCTTCGGGTGTGTCGCCCCGCGCGCGTTGCACGATCGACCATCGGGTTTCGGGGAAGCGGGCGGCGGTGCCATCGGGCTGAGCCATCTCCGTTACTGGCCGGAATCCGGGTGGATGCCAAGTTTTTTTCCGGGCGGCCCGGCCCGCGCGAATTACAGGCGCCATCCCAGGCCGAGGCCGAAGAGGTGGCCGTCGGGGCCGCTGGCGAAGTTATTGTCGCTCCGGCTGCCGGTGAAGCTGTAGCTGGCTTTGACGAGCAGCTGCGGGGTGAGGCGCCAGCCGGCGGAGGCCTCGAGGCGCCAGACGTCCGGGGACCATTCGACGCCGTGGCCGTCCGGCCCGCGGGCGTCGTCAAAGGTCATCAGCCCGGCCCGGGTGGCGAGCCAGAGGCCGGGGGCCACCTTCCATCGGGCCTGTCCGAACCACCCCATGGACTGCAGGTCGCCGGCGTCGGCGGACTCGAACTCGCCGGCGATCCATTCGCCGGAGAGGATCCAGTTGTGGCGGGCCCAGCGCACATCCACGCCGAGGGCCGACTGGAGAAGATCGTCACGTTCGTCCACGCCCGGGGAAAGGTACGGTCCGCGGCTGGCCGAAACGCCGAGGGCCCAGGCGGCGTCCGGCCGCCAGCCGAGCCGCAGGCTGACAGTGGGGTCCTCCAGCGAGCTGTCCCAGTCGTCCGGATGTGATGACAGAGAGGCATTTTTGATTTCGGCGGCGTAGTCGACGGTGGTCAGGCTGCCGAAGACGGAGGCCCCGGCGCTGTATGACGGCCCCCAGATCATTGAGGCCCAGTTCTCCTTGGAAAGGGAGGCGACCGGCGGCGCTGTGCCGGCGGCCCGGGCGGCGATGGCCCGGGGCGCGAGGGCCGCCGGATTGCGGACCTGGATTCCGATGATCTGGGCGTACGGGAGCGGGGGAAGCAGGAAGGCGTCGTCGAAAAAGTCATGCTGGCCGACCCAGGCGCCGAAGACGGTGGGAAACTTGCCGACCTGGAAGTTGAGCCGCTCGTCGGCGAGCGGGCGCCAGCGCACGACGGCCTCGTCGAGGCGGAGGGAGCCATCCGGACTGTCGCTGCCGTCGAAGCCGCGGTCGAGCCGCACGGTGGCCTGTCCGAACCAATGGTTGCCGGCAGCCACGGCGGCTTCCAGTGACAGGCGCGGGGCGAGGAACGCCTCGTCGTCGAGCTCCAGCAGAGCCGGGGTCGGGGAGTCTCCGCCCCAGCCGACCACTTCGGCCGAGGGACGGAGATTGAGTTGCCACTCCGGGGAAGCGGCCTGGCCGGTCATGGCCGGGGTGCCCGCTGTGACGACGGGTGTGGCGACGAGGGTGATGACTGTGGCCAGGCCGGCCCGGCGCGGGCGGTCCGGGGGCCTGAGGTATTGGATCGACTTCATGGCGCGGGCGTGGGTGGGGCCGGGGAAAGGGAGACTGGGGTCACCTGGCGCGGGACCACGGTGATGGTGGCGCGCCAGAGATTTTTTTCGTCGGTCTGGGCGTGGAGCGTGTAGGTGCCGGCGGGCACCCCGGTGAGGGTGAATTTGCCTTGGGTGTCGGAGGTGGTGAAATGCGGGCTGTCGACGACGCGCACCAGGGCTTTCATGTGCTCGTGGATCTCGCATTGGAGGCGCACGAGGCCGGGACGGTCGAAGGTGACTGACGGCTGGGGTTTTTCGTCCGGTTTGTAGCGGCCGAGGTCGAAGCGGAGCGGGCGCGAGAGCGAGAAGATATTGTGGTAGTCCGGGTCTTCGTTGGGAAATTCGACCACGGTGCCGCGCGGGACGACGAGCAGGCTCTGGGCGAACTGATAGGCTTTCTGGGTGAACGAGAGGCGTGGCGGCTGGGCGGGTGCGGACAGGCCGGGTGCCTCGAGCCAGACGGCGGCGACGGCTGGCGGGGGCGGACCGACCTTGCCGGAGATGCTGCCGGTGTATTTTTCGATGGCGATGCGGCCGGTGCGCCGGGCGGGCAGTGGCACGGTGCCGGTGAGGGATCCGGTTTCCGCGGCGGATACGGCGGTGGACCCGAGAGCCCAGCAGGCGATGAGGCGGGGGACGAGCAGACGGCCGGGATTCGTCATGGGCGGAACGTTTGGCCTTGTCGATGCGGATGCCAAACGCTCTTTTTCGGGTGATCCGCTGCGCATGCCAGAGCCGCTCCATGCCTCTCCTTCTCCGGCCGGTCCGGTATGCGGCCTGTGCGGGGCGGCGTTGGCCGGCGGTCGGGGTGATGCCATCTGTGCTTCCTGTCTTCTCGGGATGTGGGATGCGGCGGCGGCTGATGAATGTCCGGAGGTGCCCGGGTATGAATTGCTGGGCGAGCTGGCGCGCGGCGGCATGGGTGTTGTGTACCGTGCGCGACAGATGGTGCCGGAGCGTGAAGTGGCGCTTAAGGTGTTGTTGCCGCGTTTTGCGGAGGATCCGGAGATGCTGGAGAGGTTCCGGATTGAAGCGCGGGCGATGGTGGCGCTGGATCATCCGGGGATTCTGCCGGTTTATGAGGTGGGTAGCGGCGGCGGGGTACCATTTTTTTCGATGAAGCTGGTGGCGGGCGGGTCGCTGGCCGGCCGCCTCAAGGCGGGTCGCATGGATCCGCGGAGTGCGGCTGAGCTGATGGCCCGTCTGGCGGAGGCGGTGCATTTTGCGCACCAGCGCGGCGTGCTTCATCGTGACCTGAAGCCCGGGAATTTTCTGTTTGATGGTGATGGCAGGCCGTACGTCAGCGATTTCGGACTGGCCAAGCTGCCGATGGAGGCTGGGGGCGGGCTGACGCGGACCGGTTCGTTTTTCGGGACGCCGCAGTATATGCCGCCCGAGGTGGCGGGCGGGTCGGCGGCGGAGTCCACGGTGGCGGGCGACGTGTACGGGCTGGGTGCGGTTTTGTATGAATGCCTGACAGGGTCGGCGCCGCATGCCCGGCACCAGAATGTCGGCCGGCTGCTGCGTGCCATTGTGGACGAGCCGGTGATTCCGGTGGCGGTGCAGACACCCGGGGTGTCGCGCGATCTGGCGGTGATCTGTCAGAAGGCGCTGGAAAAATCGCCGGGGGCGCGATATGCGAGCGCGGGGGCCCTGGCGCACGACCTGCGGTGCTGGCTTGGCGGGTATCCGATCAGTGCCCGTCCGGTCGGCGGGATCGGGCGGCTGTGGCGTTGGTCGAAACGGCACCCGCTCTCAGCGGTGCTGGCACTGGTGCTGCTGTCGGTGACCCTGGCGGGAGCGGTGCTGCTGGCGTCCAGTCATCGTGACCGGGGTCTGGCCTTGCGCGAGTCGCGGTATCAGCTTCACCGATCCCTGACCGCGCAGGCGAGGGCCGAGCGGTTGCTGGGGGAGCCGGGGCATCGCGGGCGGGCGCTGGCCTTGTTGCGTGAGGCGCGGGCTTTGGCGCCCTCGACGGAAATTGTGGATGAGGTGGTGGCGGGGTTGGCGCGGTGCGATCTGGCCGAGCTGGATGCGGCGGCGGTGGCGGAGGTGGCGGAGGGCCCGTGGTTCCGGCCCTTTCCGGATTCCGGCGATGACGAGCTGCTGCAGGCGCGGTTCGATCGAACCGGGGAGGTGATCCTGTCCCTTGGACGAAGCGGGCGGGCGGTGCTCCGGCGGCGTGGACATTCCGCTGCGCTGGCGGAATGGGAGCCTGCGGACGGCCGGGTGGTGGTGGGCGACGTCCTGGCCGACGGATCCGGCGTGGTTCTGGCCGGCACGGTGGCTGGGGACGGCGTGTTTGCGGTCGGACCGGATCCGGTGCCGGTCCGCGGAATTTCCGTCTTTCCGGCCCACGCGGGTTTTCTGGCGCTGGATCCGCGTGGTATGCGGGCGGCGGTGGGAGGCCCGGATGGCCTGGCGGTGGTCGAATTGACGGGGGCGGGGTCCGTGCAGTGGCGCGTGGAGGCGGGCCCGGTCCGATGCCTGCCGGCTTGGACGCCGGACGGCGGCGGGGTGGCGGTGGCGTTGGGTGAGACACAGGCGGTGGTCCTGTTCGAGGCGGCGACCGGACGGCGGCTGGTCACGCTGGCGCTTGATGGATGGCCCGAACATCTGGCCTTTCATCCGGTCGACCGCCTGTTGGCAGTGGCCGATGCGGGCGGTCGGCTGACCCTCGCGGACATGACCGCGGGCCGCGTCATCGCAAGCCTGGAAGCGCGGCTGACCGCACTCGCGTTTTCTGCCGACGGCACCGTGGTGCAGGGTACGGATGCGGACGGACGGGTGCGTGGGTGGAAGGTGGAATCATCGACGGCCTTCCGGGAATGGAGTGGGGTGCCTGGCCGTTCCGGGCATGGCACCGTCTTCGGGATGCGCGTGTCTCGGGACGGAGCGCGGGTGCTCACGACCGCCACCGCAGGCGTGCGTCTCTGGTCGGTGCCCGGGGCCCGGGAGACCGGATTTCATGCCGTGGAGAACCAGCGAATCGATGCTCCGACGGCGGCGTGGTGGCTTGGCGATGCGGAAATCCTGGTGCAGGTGCCGGGCGGGTTGGAGCGTGTGGTGCTTGATGCCGGAGGACGGCCCGGGGCGGCCCGTCGGGTGCCGCGTCCGCCGGGGGCGACGGTGTTGGACGTGCGGTCGGACGGGGCGTGGGTCGTCCGGCAGGCGGACGACGAGGGTGGCAGCTCGGTGGATCTCTGGCCTCAGGGAGAGGCCGCGCGCGCGGTGGCCGCCGGGGACGGGGAAGCGAGGGAGCGGGACCCGCTGACGGCGGTTTCACCCGATGGCCGGTGGCGGGCGGTCTGTGGTCCGGACGACGTGGTGGAGCTTTTTTCGTCGGCCCCGGCTGGCCGGGTGCGGCGCCTGATCCCGCCGTTTCCGGCGGGGGTGGTGCATGTCTCCTTTGTCGATGGAAATCAGAAACTTGTGATGCTCACGCGGGACCACCGGATTTTCGGGTGGGATCTGACGGAGGTCTCCCGGGGTCTGGGCGCCCTGGGGTTTCAGGAGGGAAAGTGAAAAATTCTTTCCGGGGAGTGTTACCCCGGATGGCGGACGGCGGAATGGGGGGATGTCGATGCCGGTCATGCCGACCGGTGCGATCCGAAAACAAATCAATCTCATTCAATCCATGAAAACGATCCGCCACACCATCGCCTCCTTCACTGCCGCCGCCGCCGTCCTCATCGCCGCCGGCACGGTGCACGCTGCCAACCGCACCCTGATTCTCCTGCAGGAGAACAGCGGCCGCTCCGCGCTGACCGACTGGCTGCCGGAAGACATCAAGACCCGGGCCAACGGGATTGTCGATGCCGCTGTCGAAACCAGCGAGTCCGCCAATTTCCAGAATCTGGCCAGCGGATCGTACCAACGGTTCATCAACCTGTCGGATGCTGACTGCACCCGGGCCCGGTTGCTCTCGGCGCTGATTGCCGAATCGGTGAACGGGTACACCGTCGATCTCGCGGTGCTGGGTCACGGGGAGTCCGAGCGGCTGGTGTTGAACAGTGGCAGCCTGACCGGCGGGCTGACCGGGAATATCCGGTCGATGCTCACCGAAGCCCGGGCGCAGCGCGGCGCGGCGTTCACCTTCAAACTGCGCACCGTCTACATGTGCAATTGTTTCGGGAGCACGCTGAATGACGACTGGCTGGCCATCGGGGCGCAGGTTTCCGTCGGCTCCCGCCGCAACAACTACATGCCCGAGCCGATGCTTTCGCGCTTCTGGAACGGATTTGTCAAAGGGGATCAGCGGGTGGCCCAGGCGGCTGGCGATTCCTATGCCTCGACGATTCCGCTCTGGTCCTTGGTTCCGGGGTACAACACGGTGGATCCGGAAAGCGGCATGACACGAATCCAGGAATCGCAACCGCTGGTCGCGGGCAATGGGAATCTGATCTTCAGGAACGAGATGCAGCTTCGCCTCAATGAATCGCGCACCTTCTCGATTCAGGCGAACCGGACCCACACCTTTCCCGGAATCCACGTTTGTGCCGGACAGACGTTCACCTACAGAGCGACCGGCACCTGGCGCAATGGCAACACGATCTTCGCTCCTGCCGCCACCAACGCCAACGGATACGTTCCGGGAGTCCTTGACGCCGCCCGCCGCCACTCCTCGAACATGATGTGCCTCGTGGGCGAGCGCTTCAACAAGAACGGAGACGTCCTTTCCTTCATCGGTGGCAGCGGGTTCCGCATCGGCGCCAGCAACACACTGACCGCCAGCGGCCACGGTTTCCTGAACCTCTTTGCCAACGACATGCTGACCGCCTACGGCGACAACATCGGGTCGGTCACCGTGACCATCCGCCGCACGCGATAAAAACCATCCCCGGACAACCATCGGGCGCTTCCCCTGCGGGAAGCGCCCTTTGTTCGATCCCACTGTCATCTCAGCCATTCCCTTGTCATGAAACCATTCCTGTCCACCTGTCTGCCCGCGGTTGCGGTGGCCGCATTTCTGATGATCCGGCCCGATGCCGGAAAGGATCCTGCTGCGGGTGCGTCTGCCGCCGGAAGTGCCGCGCGGCCGGCGCTTCCGGAGGTCCACGGTGCTCCCGCCCCGGCCGTGCCGGCGGCTGAGGCGGCGGTCTCATCGGCGCTGACGGGGCCACTGCCTGCCGGGGCGGACGAGGTGTCGCTTGCGGGCTGGCGGGAGCGTCTGGCGCGGCTGCGGGCCGGCGCTCCCGACGCGACCGAGGCGTACGAGCAGCTGGCGTCGGAAATTGATCATGGGTATTGCGCCTGGCTTCAGGGCGAGATCCGGGTTCTGGCGGCGGTGCCTCCCCGGGATCGCCTTGACCGGTTGGCCGAGCTTGAAACGTTGGTCGTGGGGGGCGCGGCAGCCATTGTCGGGCATCTGGCGATTCCGGGGGCCCCGGCAGCCATGGTGCTGGCCGACACGCTGGAAGTTCTGTCTGCGGAAATTCAGTATGCGGAAATGGCTCCGACCCCCGAGGGCCGGCTGGCCATGTGGCGGCTGGACCAGCAGCGACAGGAACGTCTGTCCTTGGCGGTTGCCGGCGGAGCCGGTCCGGAGTCGTCCGCGGAGGTGGATGCCTGGTACGATCAGGAGATGGCTGCGATCGTGGCGATGATACCAGGGGAGATGGTGCCGGTGACCGGGGGCGGGGAAAGCGTTGGCCACTGAAGCGGCGGCGGCCGGGAGCCGGGGCACCTGCCGATGAACCTGCCGGTAAACCTGCCGGGGGCGTGATTTACCAACGGGCGTTTTTTTCACTCACTGACGACGGCCTGGAGCTGGAGGAAAGAAGCCCGGGCCGGGTCGGGTGGCGTGCGGACAGTGAGGGAGCCGTCGGGATTCCGGGTGATGCGGGAGGCGGGCACCTCGGTCCACGACAGGAGGTCCTGCGAGTGCCTGGGGATGAGCCGGCAAAAGATGTTGCCGGGGAAGCGCGGGGTGAAGTCGAGGCGCAGGCTGGTGCCGACCGCGGTGGATTCGACGACTGGCGTCGGCAGCGGCGGGTCGTCCGGGTGCATCGGGTGAAATCCGGCGAGGGCGTATTCGAGCAGGTTCGGCACGCCGTCGCGGTCCGGATCGGAGAGCGGATCGCGGCGGTTGGCGGGCACGTTGTTTTCGACCAGCCATTCCTTGAAACCGGTGTCGGGCGGCAGGCCGATGATGGCGCTGATGATTTCGCGGTCGGAGAGCGGTGGCGTGGTGGCGGCGGTGGCCGGATCGTGCTCGCGAAAGGCGTTGAGGATGATCTGGGCGATGGCGGCCTGGGCCGGGGTATTCGGGTGGAATCCGTCGCCGGAAAAAAGCGCGCGCGGGCCGCAATCGACGTCGGGGGACCGGCTGAAGCTGATGCCGCCGAGGGTGAAGCCGCCCGGCCGGCGGATCCGGTCGGTCAGGGCGTACACATCGGCGTAGCCGAGGTTGAATTCGGTGGCGAGTGCGCGCAGTTCGTCATTCAGGCGTTCGATCATGGCGGTGACGCGGGCGTGGCGGGTTTCGTCGATGCCGGTGTCGCCGATGACTTTGGGGGTGCAGCCGACATGCGGCACGTTGACGAGCACGATCGGTCCGGTGAAGCGCGGGCGCGAGTGTCCGGACGGCGGCACGCGGAAGTACTGGACGATCGACCGGAGGTTCTTGCGGATCGAGTCGCGCAGGAGGTCCGGGTTGGACGCTTCGCCGCGCCGGTTGTGGTAGATCGATTCGTACGAGATCTGGGTCGGCTTTCCGTTGATTTCCGGATTGGCAAGCGGATCGGAGTTGCCCAGGGCGAGGTCGTTGCCGCCGCAGAAAATGACAATTTTTTCCGCCTCGGCGACGAGGTCGTTGAAGGTGTCCCGCCAGGCGGGAAAGAACGGCCAGACGAGACTGCCGCCGCTGGACGCCTTGACTTCCGCCTCCGCGGCTTCGTCCTGGCGCAGGAAGTTGCGGAACTCGCGGGCGGTGCCGCCGGGTTTGGCGGCGTTGAAGGTGTGGCCGGTCAGGCGGAAATCAGCATAGACCCCCCAACTGCCGAGGTCGAAGCCGGCGTTGCGCCGGGCATCGAGGATTTCATTCCAGTTGCGGGCGGCCCAGGCGTCCGGGTGGTCCGGGTAGAGCACCTTGAATTCGGTCTCGTATTCCTTCGACAGGCTGTCGCCAAGAATGAGAACGTGATCACCGGCGCGGGCCGGCGAGGCGGCGAGGAGCAGGATGGCGGGAAGAAAGGCTGGGGCGGGGATCCTCACGGCATTCGAGTATACGGCGCGAGGGAGAGCGGGCAATCGACACCGCGAGGCGGTTGGGGGGAATTGGCGGGAGGAAGCCAACACGAGGTGGTCTGGGGACAGGAAGAGTGGATGCCGTTTTTTCGGGGCTCCCGCTAGTCGGCAAAATAGTCCGAATCGATTCTCCTGACTTCGTAGTTGGAAACGGTGGCGACGCCCACACCGTGATCAAACATCAATCTGGCCAGGCGCGGGCCGTCGATGAGGATGAGCCTCCAGCAGCGGCCGCATGAGGGTCTGGAAATCGGGGATGGCCATGATAGAGCATAGAAGATGCCTACTGGGAGCGGCGGCCGAAGGCGAGAATCATGAAGCTGCCGCTGGCGAACATGAGGAGGCTGTAGACCACGGCGGGCATGGCGAAGCGGGCGCTGTCGAGCATGCCAAGGGCGATGGCGAGGGCGAGGGTGCCATTCTGGATGCCGACCTCGATGGAGATGGCGATACGTTGCGGGAGGCCGAGGCGGAAAGCGGTGGCGGCGCCGAAGCCGAGCAGCATGCCGGTGATGTTGAGGGTGGCGGCGGCGGGGCCGGCGAGGAGGAATTGTCTGGCGAGGTCTTTTTCGCGGGCCACCACCATGGCGATGACGAGGGCGAGGAACCCGAGGGAGATCAGGTTGAAGGGTGCGGCGAAGCGGCGGCAGAGAGCCGGGCGGCTGGCATGGGCCCACATGCCGAGGGTGATGGGCAGCAGGGTGACGATCAGCAGCTGGACGACGGTTTTCCAGAAGGGAAGCACGAGGGTGGCGGTTTCGCCGAGGAAATGCCGGATCGAGGCGCCGACGACCAGGGGGATGGTGAAGACGGTGAGCAGGCTGGAGAGGGCGGTGAGGGTGACGGAGAGGGCGGTGTCGCCCCGTGACAGATGGGTGATGATATTGGAGGTCGGGCCGCCGGGGCAGGCGGCGATGAGCATCAGGCCGACGGCGAGATCGCCGGGAAGGCGCAGGGCCGTGGCGATGCCGAAGGCGAGCAGCGGCAGGCCGAGGAACTGGCAGAGCAACCCGATGAATGAGCTGCGGGGTGACGCGAGCACGCGCCGGAAGTCACCGGCGGTCAAACCCATGCCCATGCCGAACATGATGAACATCAAAGCGGCGGGCAGAATCAGGGCTTTGATGGTATCGCCGGACATGGACGGCAGGCTGGCGCGCGGCCGGCGGCCGGGCAACTGTCATTTTCCCGATTCATGATCCGGCGGCGCCGTCGGGACGCGTCCGGAAGATGGGCCGAAGCTTGCGGGCGGTTCTGGTTGCCGTGATCGACGGTTGTGATCTCCGTGATTGCGGGGTGCCCGGGAGTTCAGTAGCGTGAACGCTGTGACCGACCCCGGTGAAAATGTTTCATGGCCCGGCCGCCGGCTGCTCGACCGACGGCAATTCCTGAGTGGTTCGGCCACGGCGCTGGGCTCGATTGCGTTGACCAGTCTGTTGGGGCGGGACGGGCTGCTGGCGGGCGGGACCGGGGTGCCGGCGGGTCCGGTGATTGATCCGGCGCGGCCGTATGCGGTGCGGCCCGGGCATTTTGCGCCGAAGGCGAAGAACGTCCTGGTGATTTTCTGTGCCGGGGCGGTCAGTCCGCTGGAGACCTGGGATTACAAGCCCGAGTTGATCCGGTGGGACGGCCGGCCGATGCCGGGCGGACCGGCGGTGACGTTTCAGGGGCCGGCGGGGGAGCTGGCGCGACCGCAGTATGAGTTCCGCCCGCGCGGGCAGACCGGCAAATGGGTGAGCGACCTGATTCCGCATCTGGCGGAGCTGACGGACGACTTCGCGTTTGTGCATTCGTTGACCAGCCAGTCGAACACGCATGGACCGGCGGAGAATTTTCTGTCGACGGGATTTGTGCTCGACGGGTTTCCGAGCCTTGGGTCGTGGACGACGTATGCGTTGGGCAGTGAGTGTGATGATTTGCCGGCGTATGTGGCGATTCCGGACCCGCGCGGGGTGCCGCAGAACGGATCGAACAACTGGGGGCCGGGGTTTCTGCCGGCGGCTTTTCAGGGGACGACGATGAGTTCGAAGGACCCGGTGCGGCATCTGGCGGCTCCCGGGGTGGTGCCGGCGGCGGACCGGGCGGCGCGGGACGTGTTGCGTCGGATGAATGCGCGGCACCTGCGCGAGCATCCGGGCGACGGGCGGCTGGCGGCGCGCATTGCCAGCTATGAACTGGCGGCGCGGATGCAGCTGAGTGTGCCGGAGATCAGTGATCTGAGCACGGAGCCGGCGCATGTGCTGAAGATGTACGGAGCCGACGATCCCACTCGTCCCGAGAAAGCCGCGTTCGCGCGCAACTGCATTCTGGCGCGCCGCCTGATCGAGCGCGGGGTTCGCTTTGTCCAGCTTTTCAACGGTGCGTACGCCAGCGGCGGCACGCTCAACTGGGACGGTCACAATGCGCTCAAAGACCAGTATGACATCCATGCCGCGATTCTCGACCAGCCGGCGGCGGCCCTGATCCGCGACCTGCGGCAGCGCGGGATGCTGGACGACACCCTGGTTGTCTGGTGCACCGAGTTCGGACGCATGCCGTTTTTTCAGAAAGGGGCGAAGGGGCGCGACCACAATCCCGATGGCTTCACCTGCTGGATGACCGGTGCCGGGGTCAAACGCGGGGTCAGCCACGGTGCCACCGATGCCTTCGGGCGAAAGGCGGTCGAACACGCGCGCCCGCTCTACGATTTCAACGCCACCATCCTGCACCTGCTCGGGCTCGATCACGAACGCCTGACCTTCGAACACAACGGCATCCAGCGCCGCCTGACCAACGTCGAAGGCGACGTCATCCACGAGATCCTTGCGTGAACCGGGCCGCCGCCTCACTGAAAATATGACCCGATCACAATGGACCTTCGTTGCGTGGATGCTCGCCGGGTGGCTGCCGGGAGGGGTCCGGGGGCACGCCGGATTGACGCTGACAGCGCCGGTCAACTACCAGGTCAGCCAGCGGGCGACGGTCGACCGCGGGACGGTCACCGTGCGCGGGGAACTGGAGGGCGCGCCCTCGGAACGACCGGACATCGAATACCGCCTGATCCGCGACGGCGCGGCCGGGCCGTGGGTACCGATGATGGTGACGCTGGCGGAGCGTCGTTTTGAGGCGATTCTGGAGGCCCCGGCCGGCGGCTGGTGGCGGCTGGAAGTGCGGGCGACGCGGGCTGGCAAAACCATCGGCGAGGCCGCCGTCGACCACGTCGGCATCGGCGAGGTGTTTGTGGTGGCCGGGCAGTCGAATTCGGCGAACCACGGCGAGGAGCGCCAGCGGACCAAGACCGGCCTGGTGGCCACCTTTGACGGGGTCGGGTGGCGGCTGGCCGACGACCCGCAGCCGGGAGCCAGCGGGGACGGCGGGAGCTTTCTGCCGCCCTTTGGCGACGCGGTGGCCGAGCGCTTCAAGGTGCCGGTCGGGGTGATCGCGTGCGGCGTCGGAGCGACCAGTGTGCGCGAGTGGCTGCCGCGCGGGGTGCGGTTTCCGGAACCTCCCACGCTGGAAGGACAGGTGCAACCGGCGGCCGGCGGCGGATGGGAAAGCAAAGGGGCGCTCTATGATGCTTTTGCCGCGCGGATGCGCCTGCCCGGGCCCCGGGGGTTCCGCGCGGTGTTGTGGCATCAAGGCGAGAGCGACGCCAATCAACCGGACCCGCGACGCTCGTTGCCCGGGCCGTTGTATCGCGAATTTCTCGGGCGTCTGATCGGTGATTCGCGACAGGCGATCGGCTGGGAGGCGCCGTGGTTTGTCGCGCAAGCGAGCTACCACGTGCCGGGCGACGAATCCTCTCCGGAAATCCGGGAAGCACAGGCGGCGCTCTGGCGTGACGGTCTGGCGCTGCCCGGTCCCGACACCGACGCGCTCAAGGGCGAGTGGCGGGACGGCGGCGGTCAGGGGGTGCATTTCAGCGGGCCCGGCCTGCGCGAGCATGCGGCGCGCTGGGTGGAAAAAGTGGCGCCGTGGCTGGAGAAACAGCTGGAGGCCGCGGCGGTGACTCCTGCGGCGGCCGCCGCGGTCGAGCCGCGGGCCAGCGACCGCGGGCGGGAGGCGTGGATGGCGCAGGCACCGTTGGAACCGGCGCTCTGGCCGGATGCCGGGCACCCGGTGAACCGCGACCGGCTTTACGATTTTTACGCCAAGCAGGCCGACTGGTTTGCCGCGCAGCCGGACGTGCTTGATTTGATTCTTCCGGAGTATCCCGGCCTGGACAGCGGTCGCTACGGTCATTGGGGAAACCAGAACGAGGACGTCTGGAAAGACGCGCGCTGGAACCTGACGGATCACGGCTCGGTGGTATCCAACGTCTGGCGGGGTGCGGGCATGACGATTCCGAAGGCGGTGAGTGTGCAACTGGTGCGCGCCCGCGACGGGGCACCCGGCCTGGCGGCGGTATTCAATCCGGTGACGGCGACGTGGGACGCGGTGTGGCGCGGTGGCTTCGTGACCTTTTCCGACATCCGGCATGGGTTTATGGACGGGGCGACGATGGCGGGCGAGGTGGTGAGCGCGTCGCGGGCCGGCAAGCCGCCGGTGCCGGTCACCTACCGCGGGTTCTACCGGCACGGGGAAAGCGTGATTTTTGCGTATGCGATCGGCGGCCGCGAGGTGCTGGACCGCGCGGACGCCGTCGACGGGGCGTTTGTCCGCAGGATCGTGCCGCGCGACGCCCCGGAGGCGGCCGCCTGGACGCGTGGTGGTCCGGCGCAGTGGCCGGAGGTGGTGGAGACGTTGGAAATTCCGGGCGCGGCGCGGCCGGGCGATGCCTTTGTCGTCGATACGCTCACGCTGCCCACTGACAACCCGTGGCGGGCTCTGATGCATGTCACCGGGCATGACTTTTTTGCGGACGGCCTGGGCGCCCTCTGCACGATGGGCGGCGAAGTCTGGACGGTGCGGCGGACCGATGGATCACCGGCCCGGTTGCAGTGGCGCCGCTTCGCCACCGGCCTGCACCAGCCGCTCGGCCTGAAGATCGTCGATGGAAAAATCCATGTGCTCGGCCGCGACCAGATCACTCGGCTGCACGACCTCAATGCCGATGGCGAGGCGGATTTTTACGAATGCGTGAGCCACGCGTACGAGACGTCGCCGGGTGGCCATGACTTCATCACCGGGCTGGAGGTCGGGCCGGATGGCGCGTTTTATTTTGTCTCGGCGACCCAGGGCGTCTGCCGGGTCGCGCCGGGCGGCGGTGCGGTCGAATCGCTGGCCACCGGATTCCGCAATGCCAATGGGGTGGCGGTGGCGGCGGACGGCACGGTGCTGACCAACGGCCAGGAGGGCGAATGGACGAATGCCTCGGTGCTGTTCCAGTTCCGGCCTGGCTCGGGGGAAGCGCCGTATTTCGGTTATGGCGGCCCGAAGCCCGGTCGCACGATTGCCAAACCGCTGCTGCAGTTGCCGCGGGGGTTTGACAACTCGACCGGCGGAGCGTGCTTCATAGAGGGCGCGGCCGGGCCCGGCTGGGAGCCGCTGCGCGGGCTGGTCGTGAGCACGTCATTCGGAGCCGGCACCGCCTCGCTCATCGTGCACGATCCGGCTGCCGGCATGGCCCAGGCGGCCGCGGTCGCCATCCCGGGGAGTTTCCGCAGCGGTGCGCACCGGGCCCGCTTTGCGCCGCACGACGGCCACCTGTATGTCAGTGGCAGCGCAGGGTGGGGGACGTACACGCCCGATGACGGCTGCCTGCACCGGGTGCGGGTGGTGGCACCGCCGCTGCTGCCGGTTTCGTGGGAGGCGCGCGACAACGGGGTGCAGATGACATTCTCCCGTCCGGTGGAGGCCGCGGTGGCGGCCAACGCCAAAAACCATTTTGCCCAGGTCTGGAACTACCGGTTTGCCGCCGACTACGGATCGCCGGAGTACTCAGTCCGGCACCCGGGCACCCCGGGACACGATCCGCTGGAGGTGCGGTCGGCGCATGTCCTCGCTGACGGGCGCACGGTTTTTCTGGAGATCCCGCAGCTCACGCCGGCCAACCAGCTCCACCTGCGCCTGCGCGTCGGCGGGCCGCGGCCGCTCGACGTCTTTGCCACCGTGCACACGCTCGCACCCGCCTTCACCGCATTTCCCGGATACCAGCCGGTGGCCAAACTCCCGGTGCCCGACGCCCCGCTCAGTGTGGACGCGGTCAGCGCGCTCAGCAGCCGCCCGAACCCGTGGGCCGAAGGCACCGCCGGACGCGCCATTGGCATGGAGGCCGCACTCGGCCTGCAGTTTGCCACCAAAAAACTGAGCGCGCACCCGGGCGAGCGACTCTCCCTGACCTTCAAAAACCCGGACCTCGTCCCGCACAACTTCGTGCTCGCCAAGCCCGGATCACTCGGAGCCCTCGGTGACCAGGTCAACAAACTGATCAGCCGCCCGGGCGCCGCCGCGCGCCACTACGTGCCGGACTCACCCGATGTGCTCGTCTGGACCGACATGGTCAATCCCGGACAGGAGGCCACCATCCACTTCAACGCCCCGTCCACGCCCGGCACCTATCCGTATTTCTGCTCGTTCCCCGGCCACTGGCAGGTCATGAATGGCGTGCTGGAAGTGGCGGCACCGTGAGGCCGGCGCTCGCGCGGACGGTATGCCCGCCGCTCACCGCCCCCGCCGCTCGCCGGTCCGCCGCCGCTCACCGGTCCGCCGGCGTCCGGGGCGGATCGGCCGCCTGGTGCTCCGGGAAATCTGTCGCATAGCGCGTACGCAGCGCGGCTTCATCGGCGCGCATCAGGTAAATTTTCCCGCGGATCCGGCGCGATTCACCCGGTTGCAGGCCGCCGAGCCGGAAATCAGCATGCAGGCAGCGCGCCACCCCCTGGAACAATTCCTGGTACGGCTCCCAGGCAGTCGCAAAAATCATCGATTCATCCGCGCTGAACGCGCCGATCAGGCCGTGGGACGGAACCAGCGGGCTGAGCGGGCGCGGATTGACGTCGGTGCGAGGCACGTGTTTCGGACACCAGACCTGCCCCGGCGTGTATCGCGCGGTCGTGGCCCACGGCCGGATGTCCGGCATGCGGGTCAGGCGGCCGTCGAGAAAAAGGAAACATTTCGGCAGATAGTCGTCGATGTCCGGCCCGTCCGCCGCAAACCCGGTGAACCGGTCGAGCCGCACACACGGCTGCGCCCAGTGCGCTTCGGAACGCCGGTCCCCGGGATTGCGGGCCTCCAGGCGGAAATCGACTTCGTCAGTGCCCGCCGTGACCACATGGTCGACGGTTACCCCGTCGGCCAGCGTGTCGCGCAGGGTGAGCGTGCGGCGGTCGTCACTGAGAACAACCCGTTCAACCCGATGCGGGATCATGGTGTGCTCGACCCAGTCGGCATCGGTGGAGCCGGCGCGGCAGTACGCTTCGATATAATTGATCCGGATCTCCCGGCCCGGCAATGACGCACCGCTGATGACGAGCAGGTGCGGTGGTTCCCAGGCCAGTTGCAGGGCGGGCGCGCCGGATGCTCCGCCGGTGACGGGGCGCGCCGGCGGATCCGCCGCCGGGACCGGCGCCGCTATGAAGCAGACCATGGTCAGGCCGACGGTCAGTCCGGCCGCCAGTCCGGCGGCTGCGAGCCGGGGCCGCGCCGGATGAGGCCGCGGCGGATGGGGCACGGGTGCCTGGGGCATGGGTCCGGGGATTCGTTTGATTCGGTTTCGAGAGGTGTCCCCGGCAGACGCAAAAACCAGGGCGGCGGCCCTGGTTGGCGCGGGGGGTGGCGGCTGGAGCGGGCGCGGTGTCGGAGGGGTTCGGCCGGGGCTCGGACAGGATCCGCCGAGCTCAGGCGCGGCGGCGGAGAATCAGGCTGGCGCCGGCGAGCAGCAGCAGGGTGGTGCTGGCCGGTTCGGGGATGACACCACCATTGGCAGCCACGGTGACAGCGCGCAGGAACATGCCTTCGCCTTCGGCGGTCAGGTTTTCAAAGCCGGCATTGCCGATCACATTGTTCGGGGCGGTGGCGGACTCGCGGTTGCCGACGAGGAACATCATGCGGTAGCCGCCCAGTACCTGGTTGTTGCCCGGGCCGCTGCCGGGGGTCAGCGTCAGACCGGCGGGCAGGCTGACGATGAACTGGCCGGTGGCCGCGCCGACCGGGCCGGTGGCGATGGTGGTGGCTCCGGCGACCGGGGCATCGGTGATGGTGCTGATACCGCGGGTATCCACGGCGGAGTCGGGATAGACGATGGCTTCGGTGTAGGAATTGACCATGGTGGATCCATTCAGGGCGGTCCCACCGATGATGTAACTGCTCACCGCGTCACCCGGGTTGGTGAATGTCAGGACATTGGAAACCTGGTCGGGCTGGGTGCTGCCGACGAACCACCCGAGGCGTGAAGCGCGGGACATGTAGGTATTGGTCGACATCAGCGGCTTGGTGATGCTCGTGTTCCACTCGAGCGCCTCCGCCGCGGAATCAAATGCGCCGCTGCCGATGCTCCGTCCGATGATGACCAGATCGAAGGCGTTGAGAGCGGCGACATTGGCGGCACTCAACGGTTGCGATCCGGACGGGTTGAAGCGGGTCACGCTGTGGCCGGCGCCGGTCAGCAGATTGACAATTCCCTGGTCCGGATACGGCCCGGCTCCGGGACCGAAAATGCCATCGGCACCGCCATCATTGTCGCTGGTGCCGGATCCGACCGGCAGCAGGTCACTGACCCACGCGATGCTGGCGGCCGAAGCGGCCGTGGGGATCAACAGAGCGGCAGCAGCCGCGGCGAGCCATGGGCGATGTTTCATGGGATCAAGGGTTTGTGGAAAACAGAACAACTTTTGTGTTAGAGGATCGGGCAGCTTCGGGGCAAGAAAAAAGTGGCGGATTTCCTGTTTCACGACTGCGGAAAGCATGTTCAGTGCACCCTGAGGGTATTCCAGTCCGGCGCCCGCTTCCGGACAGGGTGGCGGCGAGAGCAAGCGGTGGCGCCGGCCGCCATTTTCTTTTTCACCCGCCGGCGCCGCCCCCGCCCGCCTCTGCGCCCCCTGATTTTCCATGCCCCGCACCCCAGTCCTCGCCATCATCGGCCGCCCGAACGTCGGCAAATCATCCGTTTTCAACCGCCTCGCCGGCAAACGCCTCTCGATCGTGCACGACATGCCCGGAGTGACGCGCGACCGTCTGGCCGCCCCCGCCGGCGCGGTTGACGTGCCCCTCACCCTGATGGACACCGGCGGTATCGGCGAGGCGCTTGACGACGGCTTTGCCGCCCAGGTCGAAATCGAGGCCGACATCGCCATGGAGGAGGCGGACCTCATTCTTTTCGTGGTCGACGCCAAAAGCGGGCTTACGCCGGTCGATGAATTCCTCGCCGACCGCCTGCGCCGCAAAAAGGCGACGGTCGTGCTCGGGGTGAACAAAGTGGACGGTCGCGAGCAGGAGGCGGTGGCCGCGGATTTCGCCCGGCTCGGGTTCGAGCGGCTCTTCACGCTCAGTGCCAAAACCGGTCTTGGCTTTGCCTCGCTGCGCGCGTTTCTGGAAGAGCGGTTCCCGGCTCCCGAGGAAACTGACACCGGTGCCCCGCCCGCCGACGAACCGCTCAAAATCGCCATCATCGGCCGCCCGAACGTCGGCAAATCATCGCTGGTCAATGCCGTGCTCAACGACCGCCGCACCATCGTCAGCGGCGTGGCCGGCACCACCCGTGACGCCATTGACGTGCCCTTCGAAAAGGACGGGAATCCGTACCTGCTGATTGACACCGCGGGCCTGCGCCGCCGCACCAAGGTCGATTCGCTCATCGAGGTCTTCAGCGTGCAGCGGGCCAAGGACAGCGTGCGCCGCGCCGACGTCTGCGCGCTGATCATCGACGCCGGCGAGGGCGTGACCATGCAGGAGCGCAAGATCGCCCAGTTCATGCTCGAGGCGCACAAACCGTGCGTGCTGGTGGCCAACAAATTCGACCTCTATCACCCCGACGCCAAATTCCGCGACCGGCTCGAGGAACTCGAGGAAACCCTGCGGCGCGAATTCTTCTTCATGCCGTACGCCCCGATCATCGCCGTCTCCGCCAAGGAACGCGAACACCTCGGACGCGTCTTCAGTACCATCGAAAAAATCCGCGCTGCCGCCGCGACCATGCCCGGAACCGGGGTGCTCAACCGCCTGATCCACGACGCCATCGAACGCACCCTGCCCCCGGCCATCAAAGGGAAACGCCTCAAACTGCTCTACTCCACCCTCCAGCGGCCGGACCCGCATCAGGTCGTCACCGCCCCCACCATCGTCACCTTCGTCAACTACGCCGACCTGATGAGCGACAGCTACCAGCGGTACCTCGAAGGCAAGATCCGCGAGGTTTTTCCCTTCGAAGGACTGCCGCTGCGCTTCGAGGTGCGGGAACGCCGCCGCGAGGAAAAACCCGGGCCCGCCGCCCGCCGCGCCGCCAAAAAAAACCCCGGAAAAGCCGCCCGCAAGACCGCCGGCAAGACCGCCGGCAAGACCGCCCGGAAGGCGGCCCGCAAGACGGCCGGCAGGCCCCCGCGGAAAACCTGAGCGCCAGGCAGGCGCCGCTCGCCCTCAGGTCCTCAGGTCCTCAGGTCCTCAGGTCCTCAGGTCCCTAGGTCCTCAGGTCCCTCAGGTCCCTCAG
>JALRGF010000552.1 GCA_023253495.1 Verrucomicrobiales bacterium | reverse complement strand
ATCAGGGTGAATTTCCCGGAAGCGGCAGCCGGACGGCTTTCGCCATCGAGGTCGGTGGTCGGCCGGGTGAAGGTGACCGACGAGGAGGGCTCGACGCCTCCGGTGGTGGACGAGGTGTCACCTGGAGTCCGCACGGGGGAGGCGAGGTGGATCAGATCGAAGGCCAGGCTGGGGGTGCCGAACTGGTTGCGCCGAGCCGGCTCGGATTCGGCGGGTGAGAGCGGACCGTCAGCCGGGTTCAACTCGCATCCGTGGAGCTGGCGCGGGCCGCTCAGGGCGCGGTTGGACGGGGCGAGGCCGGCCTCGCCGATCAGGCTGTTGATGATCCAGGGCACGGTGAGCGGTTCGGCGTGCAGGGTGGAGGCGAGGGCGCCCTGGTTGCGGGAGAGCGTGCAGTGGAGGAACCGCGGGGCGCTGGGGTGAGCCGGGGCCAGTGGTGACGTCGTCTGAGGGGTTTCCCAGAAGACCGAGACGGCGCCACCCCGTCCGCTGCGACGATCTGTCCTGTTTTCGACGAAGGCGCAATTGGTGAACGCGGGGGACGCATCGCAGACTGCCACGGCGCCGCCGCGCTGGTTGGCGGCGTTGTTCACGAACCGGGTGCTGGCGAGCTGCGGTGTGCGGGAGGAATAATTGAGGACCGAGGTGGTTGCCCGGGACGGGTGGGCCACAAAAATGGCGCCACCTTCGCCGGGGGTGCTGGCCGAACCGGCCTGGTTGTCGGTGAACGCACACCCGGTGGTGAGGAAACAGCTGTTTTCGGAATAGAGCCCGCCCCCGCGCCGCGCGGCGGAATTGGAGGCAAAGGTCGTACCGGAGCCGAACGAGGGAGGGTAGTACCCGCCCGAAGAAAGGAGGGCCAGGGCCCCGCCGTGGTGCTCGGCGTGGTTGAAGTCAAAGCGGGTCCGAGCCGTGGTGAACGAGCTGGCCCGTGCGCTGAGAGCCCCGCCCTGGCCGAGAGACCCGTTTACGGCGGTGGCCAGGTTGTAGGCGAAGCGGCAGTCGGAAAAACTGGCCGTGCTCACCGAGGACACGCCGAGAGGAGAGAGGTCGACAAGGGAAACAGCGCCACCCTGCGGGGCGTCGTTGCCCGCGAAGGTGCATTTCTGGGCATTCAGGCTGGCTCCGGTGGCATGGATGGCACCGCCGGCGGACGTGGCGCGGTTGGCGCTGAGGACACAGCCTTCGAGGGCGAGCAGACCGAAGCCTGGCACACCGGTGACCCGGATGGCTCCACCCAGATCGGCCACCCCGCGGCGCAGCGAGACATTCTGCAGCGTGACCCGGGCGGAAACCGAGCCGGAACCCAGCGCGAGGTCCAAAAGTCGGGCGGAGCCACCGCCATCCAGAGTGACGCGGCCGGGACCATTGAGACCGCGGATCGTTTTGCCATCCAGCGAGAGCGTGGACGTCAGGCTGGTGCTGGAAAGGTGGGGCACCCACGACCAGGATTCACTCAGCTTCAGGTTCGTATTGGCCGGGCCGCTGAAGGTGCCATCAAGCAGGACGATACGGCGGTTGACCGGGCAGGCGAGGATGGCCCGGCGGATCGATCGGAACGGATAGGCGCGGGTGCCTTGCAGACTGGCTGCGACGGTTCCGGTGGGGGCATTGGGGCCGGGGTGCCAATCGCGGCCGCTTGATGCATGGACAAACACGGCCGGTGCCTTGCAGGAAGACGCCAGACGCGGGTGCGTCTTGTCCGTAAACTCTTCGCGGTTGGAATAGCCGTCCTGGTCCGCATCGCCGTCCGCATCCGCGGGGTCCGCAGGACTCAGGGCATAGCGGACTTCCCAGTCGTCGGACAGGCCGTCCCCATCCGAATCAGGCTGCCGTTCGAAGGCGCCACGGTCGGCGAGGCATCCGGTGACGCCGCCCGGGGCGTCCCAGCGTGGATTGTTCAGGAAATCCGGGAGCGTATTGGCCGTCGGATTGGAGGAGTCCTGCATGGCCGCTGCACTGGGGACCAGGGTGCCGGCCCGGAAAAGAGGATCGGATCCGTTATTGCCGGTGCCCGCCGGACCGGTGGTCGAAGTCCAGCCGGACAGCGTGGAATAAATCACCGTGGATGTGCCGCCGGCCAGATGCATGTGAGCGGTGCCTTGAGCCGAGTTGAGCCAGAAAAGGCTCCCGCTGACCGAAAACACGCTGGCCGTGGAGCCGCCGAAAAGAGCGCCCCCGCCACCGGCCTGCGAAGCCACATTCGAGGCCAGCGTGCATTGGACCAGTGAGGCATCAGCGCCGTCGACCGCCGCCAGCACGCCACCGCGCGCGGCCCGGTTGTCGGCAAAAACACAGCTTTCGAAGATGAGGGGGACGACGGTGGCACCTCGGGCACTCACCGCGCCGCCGTCGGTGGTGGCATCGTTTGACTGAAAATACGTCCTTTTGGCGACGAGCTGGGATCCGCCTTCAACGTGGAGGGCGCCGCCTTCGCCACCCGCCCAGCTGTTTTCGAACCAGCAGTCCTCGAACCGGAGACGGGCGGCGTACGCGTAGACGGCGCCACCGTCATCGCCCGCCCAGCAGCCGCTGAAGCGGCAGTTCCGGAAAACCACTTCGCCGGGAGTGCTCACCACGCGGAACGCCCCGCCATCGTCACCAAAACAACCTTCGAAAGCCATATTCTCACAGGTGAAAACCGGGCCGAGGGAAGCCGTGAGGATGTTCACCGTGGCAAAAGCGGCCGTTTCCTGAAGATGCACCACCGCGCCGTTGACGCCCACCAGGGTGACCGGACGGGAAAGCGTGAGCCCGCTGTTTCCGGCCGGCGTCACCCAGTCCGAAGCAAAATGGGTGAGCGCCCCGCCTTCCCCGCGGACCACCACGCGGCCGCCCGCGGCCAGATAAGGGGACCCGAGGGCGGCGCCCAGCGAGCGGTAAGGAGTGGCGTACTGCCCGTTCTGCACCCCTTCGTGGTCGGCCTTTACATAAACCACGTTGCTGAGCGCCCCCTCTGGCGGCCGGCTGATGTCGCCGTTTCCCTCACCGCGGAATTCCGCCAGGTTGGAAAACCCATCACTGTCCTTGTCCAGCGCGGCGTCGAGTCGGGAAGCAGGATTGAGACCGTGACGGATCTCGACACCATCCGGAATCCCGTCGGCATCCGAATCGGTATGGGTCGGGCGGGTCCCGAAAAAGTATTCGGAAATCTTGGGAACCTGGTCGAGATCGAGGTCAGCGCCGCGGTCCGGCGTGTTGACATCGACGCTGAGTGACTGGGCCGCATCAAGGTGCCGTTCATGCGCCGCCTCCCAGAGATCCGGCATGGCATCGCGATCACGGTCCGCATACAAAGGATGGTCGGGCCCGGCCTGCAGGTCGTCCAGCAGCACGGCCGCGAGCGCACCATCGGTGGGTTCCGAGGAAGGCCGGTGCCGCAGATGGAACTCCGGGCTGCCGGTCACCCGCTGCAGCGCCAGGTCGACCCCGACCAGACGCTCATTGAGCCAGACGTCCCAGGTCCCGGCACCCAGATCGCGCCGCACCGTGATCCGGAGCCAGTCTTTGGCGCGTCCTCCGGTGTCCTCAATTTCAAACTCACTCGGAGCTCCGGCCAGACCACCCAGCCGCAGCCACTGGGTGGCACCATCAGTGGAGCGTGTCAGGGCGAGCACCGAATACCGGTTGGCCTGGCGCGAGAAAAGCAGCTGCGCGCCATCAAGGGAGAGAACCCCCGTTGACTCCGACGGTTGCCCGGCTGCGGCATGTCCGACCGGATGGCGGTCCAGCGTGCGCGCCACCGGCTTGATCCGCAGATCAACAAACCCCGGAGTCGCGGCGCCGAGAATCACCGGGATGGTCGCTTCAGACGTCAGCGTGCCGGCAGCCGGTTGCAGTTGCAGGGAGTGCTCGCCAGTTGCCGCGGCCAGATCAGTCACGAGCAACGAGCCGCCGGAGGCCTGCCAGGGAGCCCCTGGCGGTCGACCGGAAACCAGCGATTCAAATGTCTGCGGGGGCAATGCGGCCGCTGCTGCGGCGGCACACAGGGAGGACAGGGAGGTCATGGAGACCCAATGGAGGAGGGAGGGGAACATAAGAGTTGGTTAGGAA
>JALRGF010000528.1 GCA_023253495.1 Verrucomicrobiales bacterium | reverse complement strand
AGGCCGAACATCGGAGGATGGCTCTACAAATCAACCATCCTTGAAACCGCCCGCCGCCAGCGCGACGAAGCCCGACGCCACGCCCGCGAACGCCGCTACGCCGAAGAAGAAATGAAATGGCACCCGCCCACCGGGTCGTCGACCGGAGACGTCGACGACGACGAAGCCCGCCGCGCCCGCGCCCTGCTGCCGCACCTTGATGACGCGCTCTCCGCCCTCTCCGGGCCGGACCGCGAGGCGATCGTGTTGCGCTTTCTGCGCGGGCTCAGCTTGCGCGACACCGGAACCGCCCTCGGCACCACCGAGGAGGCGGCGCGCAAGCGCGTCTCCCGCGCCCTCGAAAAACTCTCCACCGCCTTCCAGCGCCGCGGGGTCACCGCCACCGCGGCCGTACTCGCCAGCGCCGTACTCCCGCGGGCCGTGGATGCCGCCCCCAGCAGCCTCGGCGCCTCGCTCTCCGGGCTGGCCACCACCGCTCCCGCCACCGGTCCGGCCGCCACTCTTTTCCTCAAGGCCGCCGCCGTCAACAAGGCCCAACTGGTCGCCGCCTGCACCCTGGTCGCCGCCGCTCCCATCACGTGGCAGGCCGCCCGCATCCATCAGCTGCAGGCCGAAAATGAGGCGCTGCTCGCCACCCGCGCCGCCGCTCCCGCGCACTCACCGCCCGCTCCCTCTTCATCCGCCTCCCCCGCCAGCCCGTCGCTCGTCGCCGCCGCCCCGGCCGCCCCGGCCAGCCCCGCCGCCTCCGCCGAGCGCGGTCCCCGCGGCAAATGGAACGAATGGCGCGAACTCCAGCGCCAGCAACAGCGTGAATCGCGTCTGGCCGCGCTGCACGAGCGGTTGGGGCTGGACGACACCCAGCTCACCGTCATCGCCGAGGCCACCGCCCGGGCCGAAACCACCGAGCAGACGATTTACGACGACGCCCGCCGCCACGGCCTCGCCCCGGATCCGGCCGCCATCGAGGCTGCCGCCCAGCGTCGCGACCAGGCCATCGCCGCCGCCCTCGGCGAGGACCAGTGGGCCGAATACCAGGCGTTCGTCCTCGAAGAGGAGGCCGGCCGCCGCGAAATCTTCGCCAACCGCCTGCTCGCCGACCTCCAGACATCCCTCCACCTGTCCGACGCCCAGAAGGACGCCCTCTTCGCCATCTTCGCCGCGGAACCGGCCGGCGCCTCGCCCCACGCCGCCCGCGCCCCCATCGAGGCCATGGACGACCACCAGACCGAAAAACTCGCCCACGTCCTCACCGAGGAACAATTCAAACTCTGGCGCCAACGCACCGAAATGTGGTCGACCCTCTTCCGCCGCGGCCCCGCCCCACGGTGATACCCCACGCATGATCGACACCATGATCCGCAAGGCCCTCGAGGCCCGCATCGCCGCCCAAGGACTCGACTGGCTCAAAGTCCGCCACCTCGAACTGCGCTCGGCTGACAAATGCCTCGTCGTCGAAATCGACCTCGACGGCGAACCCGCCCCCGTCCGCGCCACCGCCCACTACCGGCTCGCCGGCTCCGACCTCGTCATCGAATCAGTCGAAACCTCCAAAAAATGGCTCACCGAAGTCGCCCGGCTCGCCCTCGCCCGGCACGGCGGCACCATCGAACTCCCCGGCGGCCTGGTCGGTACCATGGCCCGCGCCCTGCTCTGAACCGCCCTTCCACGTCCACGCGAGCCGGGATCAACGGACTCAGTCGTTGCGCTTCCCACTCCGATTCAATTTCCGGCACAATCAGAAAGAAAGCTCGTTGCTTTTGCGACGCGTTCTCATATAATTCCCGGCTGAGGGGCGTTTTCTCCCCCCAGTTTCCCTGTTCCACGCCCCCATGACGACTCTGAGCCATTCCATCGGCCGGCCCCTGGCTGAGACCCGTCCCGGAAGCACGGTGCGGGTATTGCGTTTGGAGGGTCAGGAGCCGGTGTGTGCGCGGCTGCGGGAGATGGGGTTTTGCGAGCAGGCGGAAGTGAGGGTTTTGAACAGCAATACCAGCGTGGTGTGTCAGGTGTGCGGATCGCGGGTCGGCCTGAGCCGCGGGCTGGCGGCGGCGATTGTGGTGAGCGCGTCCGAAGACCGGTGAGGCGGGCGTGGCTGAACTGGAAATGGCCACACTGTTGATGATGAGCCGGCCCACGCGTCTTTCCGATCTGCCGACCGGTGCGGTGGCGACGGTTGCCTCGATGCCTGCGGGACAGGTGGCGTTGACACGGCTGCGCGAGATGGGGGTGGTGCCGGGGACGCGGGTGCAGCTGGTGCGGCGGGCGCCCCTGGGCGACCCGATTGAGATCTCGCTGCGGGGATCGCTGTTGTCGCTGCGCGCCTCGGAGGCCGAGCTGATTGAAGTGACCCTGATCTGACGCCATGCCCGCTGCCGCTGACACGCCGCTGGTCTACGCCCTGGTGGGCAATCCCAACTGCGGAAAATCCACCCTGTTCAACGCGCTGACCGGCCTGCGGCAAAAAGTCGGCAACTATCCCGGGGTGACCGTCGAAAAAAAAGTCGGCGAGTGTTTTTCCCAGCACGGGCGGCGGATGACGCTGATTGATCTGCCGGGCAGCTATTCGCTCAACGCGCGGTCGCCCGATGAATCAGTGATGCGCGACGTCCTGCTCGGCCGGGCGCCGGGCACGCCGCGGCCGGACCGGGTGGTATGCGTGGTCGACGCCTCGAACCTCGAGCGGCACCTGTATCTGGTGACCCAGATCATGGAGCTCGGGCTGCCGGTGGTGGTGGCACTGAACATGGTGGATGTCGCCGTCAGCCGGCAGATCCGGCTGGATGTGGCGCGCCTGTCGGAACGCCTCGGGGTGCCGGTGGTACCGACCCAGGCATCGATCAAAAAAGGCCTGATCGAGCTGAAACTGGCCATGTCCCGGGACGACCTCGCCGCCCCCCCGGGGCTGCCGGACCTGCTGCCGGTGCCGGTGCGCGGCGGGCTGCTGCGGAGCCGGGAAACACTCGCGGAAGCCGGACTCGTCCGGTCCGACGCCCCGCTGCTGGAGCCGCTGTATCTGCTTTCATCGCACGACCCGACGCATTACGGCATTGCCGATCAGGCGCTCGCCCGGCTGACGGCGGTGCGGGAGCAGCTGGAGCGCGAGGTGCCCGGCTGGGAAGACCGGTTGGTGGCGGCGCGCTATGATGCGATTGCGGCGCTGTGTGCGGAGGTGGTGCGCCGGCCGGATGAGGCGCGCCTGTCGTTCACCGACCGGCTGGACGCCATCCTCCTGCACCGGGTCTGGGGCTGGGGCGCGCTGCTGCTGGTTCTGGCAGTGATTTTCACGCTCATTTTCAAGGTGGCGGAGGCCCCGATGGGGTGGATCGAGGCGGCGCTCAATGGCGGCGAGCTTTTCGGGCGTCCGATCGGCGGACTGGCCGGCTGGGTCGAGGGACTGATGCCGGACGGCGACCTGCGCAGCCTGATCATCGATGGCGCGATTGCCGGGGTGGCCGGGGTGCTGGTCTTCCTGCCGCAGATCCTCATTCTGTTTTTCTTCATCGGCCTGCTCGAGGATACCGGCTACATGGCCCGCCTCGCGTTCATGATGGACCGCCTGATGGGCAAGGTCGGCCTGAACGGCCGCAGCTTCCTGCCCATCCTCAGCAGTTACGCCTGCGCGGTGCCCGGCGTGATGGCCGCCCGCACCATCGACAGCCCGAAGGACCGCCTCATCACCATCATGGTCGCGCCGCTGGCCAGCTGCTCGGCGCGGCTGCCGGTCTACGCCCTGCTCATCCCGCTGCTGTTTCCGCCGGAGCTCATGCCGTCCTGGGGCAAGGCGCTCATCCTGCTCGGGCTCTACGCGCTCGGCACCCTCGGCGCATTCTTCTTCGCCTGGCTCTTCAACCGCACCCTGATGAAAGGGGTGCCGACTCCGCTCATCCTCGAACTCCCGAGCTACAAGGCACCCGCCCTCGCCGGTGTCGTCCGCCAGATGGCCGACCGCGCCTGGATGTTCGTGCGCCGCGCCGGCACCGTCATCCTCGGGCTTTCCATCCTCCTCTGGGCCGCGCTGACCTACCCGAAATCCGACGACCCCGATCCCGCCCGCCAGGTCGAACACAGCCTCGCCGGCCGCCTCGGGCATGCCTTCGAACCGCTGGTCCGCCCGATGGGCGGCGACTGGCGCGTCGCCATCGGCCTTATCGGCGCCCAAGGGGCCCGCGAAGTCTTCAACAGCCAGCTCGGGGTGATCTATGCCGTGGAGGGCGCCGAAGAGGATGAATCCCCCCTGCGCGACCGCCTCCGCCGGGAAAAACACCCCGACGGCCGCCCGGTGTATTCCGTGCCGTTCTGCCTCGGCCTGCTGGTGTACTTTGTCTTCGCCATGCAGTGCCTGAGCACCGTGGCGATCGTCCGCCGCGAAACCGGCGGGTGGAAATGGCCGCTTTTCCAGTTCGCTTACATGACCGGCACCGGGTACCTGCTCGCCGTGCTCATCTACCAGATCGGAATCAGGCTGTCGGCCTGAACCATGCGCCGCGCCGCCCGGCGTGGGCGGCCGGCACCCGGGCCCTCCCGGACCTGACGCCTCGCTCTGAGCCGGGAGCCGTCTCTCAGGCCAACTGCTCCTGGCTCAGGCCCCGGCAGCACCAGTGGCTTTTTTCTGCGCGACCAGCTCCGCCTTGATGGCAAGAGCGTCGACCAGCGCCTGGCTGGCAGTGTCGCCGAGGACGGTGAAATGGCCCATCTTGCGTTTCGGCAGGGCGCGGCGTTTGCCATAGAGGTGGAGCTTGGCCCGCGGGTGGCGGAGGACCGGCGTCCAGTCGGGTGATTCCGTTTCTCCCGGCCAGAGGTCACCGAGCAGGTTGACCATGACGGCGGCGGTGTGCTGGGTCGGGTCGCCCAACGGCAGGCCGGTCACCGCGCGGAGCTGCTGTTCGAACTGGTTGGTGACGCAGGCGTCAATGGTGTAATGGCCCGAGTTGTGCGGGCGCGGCGCGATCTCGTTGACGAGCACGCGGCCGTCGGGGAGCACAAAGAGTTCGACGGCGAGCACCCCGACGTAGTCGAGCGCCTCGGCTACGGCGCGGGCGAGGCGCGTCGCCTCGGCGGCCACCGCGGGGGAGACCCGGGCCGGCGCGATGGTGACATC
>JALRGF010000360.1 GCA_023253495.1 Verrucomicrobiales bacterium | reverse complement strand
GGATGAGGGATGAGGGATGAGGGATGAGGGATGAAGGATGCGGGATGCGGGATGAAGGATGCGGGATGCGGGATGAAGGGCGAAGGGCGAAGGGCGAAGGGGGAGCTGGATGAACGGGCGGGGCCGGTGGGTGACTTAGGGACATTCCCTCGTTGCGGAGCGGGGGGTGGCGGTCAGTCTGTGTCTTTGATCCGCTGATCCTGAACCCCTGCTCTTGATGGTTGTGTGTTGTTGTGTCCGTCCGTCCCGCATCCTGCGGATGCTTCTGATGATTGGGGTTCTGCCGCTTTCCTTGCGGGGAGGGGATGGAGAGTTCGGGTGGGGGCCGGGCGGCGATCGGCCGCCGGCGCGGATGACGTTGGAGGCGGCGCTGGACCGGGTGATAGCGACCGACCAGACGGTGGCGATTGCGGATTATGAAGTGCGCAAGGCGGCGGTCGAGCAGTTGCGGGCGTTGACGCGGGTGATGCCGCGGCTGAGTGCGGGAGCGGATGCGAGCTGGCGCGGATCGCGCCGGAAGGATGAGGTGGAGGTTTTCGGTACTGGCGACAGCGTGACCGATCCGCTGGGGGGTGGCAGCGGCGGCACGACGCTCGGGCGGGTGGTGCGCGAGTCGCGCTGGTCGAGTTCCGGGTCCGACACGCAGTCGGTCGGGCTGAGCTTCAGCCAGCCGATACTTGACTTCACGGTCGGACCGGCGCGCCGGGCCAGCGCTCTCGACCGTCAGATCAGCGAGTGGCGGCTGCGGCGGCAGCTGCGCGAGGTGCTTTTCAGTGTGACCGCCCTGTATTTCGAAGTGCTCAAGCAGGAGAACCTCATTGCGGAAAATACCAAGACCCTCGGGCTGACCAGCCAGCAGGTCGAGCAGGCGCGGGCCCGCTTCGACGCCCAGGAAATCATTGAAGCGGACGTGCTGCAGGCCCGGGTTGATGACGAGCGGGCGCGTCGAGCCGTGCTGCTGGCGACGAACCGGCGGGACCTGGCGCGCACCCGCCTTGCCATCACGCTGAACTATCCGCCGGACGCGGTCTTCGCGGTGGTGGAGCCGCCGGCCGGGCGGCTCGGGTATCGGGATGTGACGGAGGCGGTGGCGGTGGCGTGGCCGCTCCGCGAGGACGTGCGCATGGCCGAACTGGCCGTCAGCCGCACCGAGGCCGAGCGCGACGGCATCCGGGCGCGCTTTGCGCCCACACTGGATTTTCAGGTCAGCAGCGAGGCGGCGGTGGGGTCGGAATTCGAGAAGACGCGCGGGTGGACCGCCGGGCTTTCGCTCAACTGGACGCTGATCGACCGCGGCACCCGGGCGCTTGATCTGAAGACCAATGCGCTGCAGCGCGATCAGGACCGGGTGCGGGTGAGCGAGACGACGCGGGGCATGACCGAAGAAGTGGCCGCGGCGTGGTATGCCATCGACGAGCTGCGCAAAACCGCGGCCAGCCTGGAAGCCGAACGGCTGGCCGCCGAGGCCGCTCTGCCGGTGCAGCAGGGGAAATACCGCGCCGGGCTCGCCACCAACCTCGAGGTGCAATCGGCCATCCGCGACGTCGCCCGGGTCCGGGCCGAAGTGGTGGTGACAGCCTACGATCTGGAGGTCGCGTATCGCGACCTCGACAACGTGCTCGCGCTCTACCAGAACGACCGCATCGATGCCGCCCTCGAACGCCTGTGGTCGCGGCCGGAGCCGCGCTTCCTCGAACCCTTGCCGGAAGGTGACAGCCCTCCGGCGACTGCTCCGGCGGCGACCCCGGCGCCCGGCCGCGGCTCCCGCGACGGCGCGCCAGTGGCGCCAGTGGCGCCGCGCGCCCCGCGGACGCCTCGGAAATAAGCTGGCACTGGCCGGGGCGGCCCGGTCAGCGTCACGCCGGGCGCGGGGCTTTTCGGAAGCCGTTTTTTCAGAGTTCCCGGACGGCCACCTCGACGAGCAACTGCCGGGTGCCGCGGCCACGGTACGACCCGTTGACCGGCCGGATGTCAGCGTAGTCGCGCCCGACGGCCAGCTTCACGTAGCGGGTGTCGGCCAGCCGGTCGTGGGTCGGATCAATCCCTTTCCATCCGTAACCGGGAAGAAACACCTCGATCCAGGCGTGCGAAGCTTCGGGCTGGTCGGGCGGGCGGTCAGCGTCAAAAAAATACCCGCTGACATAGCGGGCCGGAATCCCCTGGGACCGGCAGAGCGCGAGCAGGACGTGGGCATAGTCCTGGCAGACGCCGCGCCGCGAGCGCAGCACCTCGGTCACGCGCGTGCCGGCATGGGTGGTGCTCGGCACATAGGTGAAGCTGCGGAACAAATGGCGGGCGAACCGCAGCGAGTCGGCCCACAGGTCAGTCACACCGCCAGGCAGCAGATCAATCGCCTCGCGCCAGACCTCCGCATCCAGGATGACAAAGTGCGAATCCGCGAGGAAATCGAAGTAGTTCTCCTCGAGCCGCGGGTCGTCGAGCAGGGCGGGCGGGAAGGCACCGATGACCGGCCCGCGCGGGTCCGGCCGGGTTTCCACGATCGAGCGCGCCTCGACCTCCAGCCAGTCGTGCGGGTGATGCAGGTCAAAGTGGTCGACGCGGTTGAGGTAAAAATCATGGTAGGTGTGGACCGGCACCGCCGGGTCGAGGCGCAGCGAGAATTCCAGGCACGACTGCAGCGGGTCGTTGACCGGGCAGAGACGGACGTCGTTGAAGCTGTCCTGGACCGGTCCGTTGTATTCGAAGCGGGTGAGGTGGCGCAGCGAGAGCCGCCGGCCGCGGGTATCGGGCGGCACCATCGGCGGACCGGCCGGCGACGTGGGGAGCGGGGTGGGGTGGGGGGTCGGGTTCACGGCGGGGGAGCCTCCGCCGGCCGGACGCGGCCGCCAGCGGGAAATGCGCTGGAGCCTATTACAGCCCTTGCTGCTGCTGTTGTTGTTCCTGCTGATGAAAGCGGATTTCCGAGGCGAGGTCGACCGGCGGGTGGTGCATGAAGGTATCGTAGATGTGAGTGGCGAGGCGGCCGACGACCGCCTGGGCGTTGTGCAGGTATTCGTGCAGCCCCTCGGCGATGATGTCGTGGATGGTGAGGCGCTCGAGACCGGCGCGCAGTCGGTCAAAGTCGTCCACCGCCGGACCAGCCGGCCGCTGGCCGCCGCCCATGTGTCCGAGCGAGACATCAAGCTGGCGCAGGCAGAAGCGGAGCGAGCGCGGGAAGGTGTCGGAGAGCACGAGGAATTCGGCCACTTTGCGCGGCAGGATTTCCGTGACGTAGAACCGCCGGTAGGCTTCGAGGGCGCTGGTCGAGCGGAGGACCGCCTGCCATTGGGCGGTGTCGACGGCACCGCCGACGTCGGTCGCCCGCGGGAGCAGGATGTGGTATTTCACATCGAGGATGCGGGTGGTTTTGTCGGCGCGTTCGAGGAATTTGCCGAACTGGATGTATTCCCACCCCTCGGTGCGCGAGAAGGTCGAGTCAGCCAGCCCCTGGAAGAGGTGGGAAAAGCGTTTCACCTGGTCATAGAACGCGCTGGGTCCGTCCTGCCAGACCTGGTGGGCGTCCTTCGCCTGCAGGAAGAGGTGGGCTTCGTTGAGGACTTCCCACATTTCCATGGAGATCTGGTCGCGCACCTGACGGGCGTTTTCGCGGGCGGCGCCCACGCAGTTGAAGACGGAATTGGGATTGTCGCGGTGGAAGGTCATGAATTCGGTGACCGCGGCGCTGTCGGCCTTCGGGTAGAACTGGAAGAAAAGCTCTTCGTCTCCGGCCGACCGCAGCACCGGGATCCAGTGCTCCTTGATCCCCTGGTCGCCGATCGACCCGAAATCGATGAGCAGCTGGATATTGACATCGAGCAGGCGGGCGATGTTTTCGGCGCGTTCGAGGTACCGGCCCATCCAGTAGAGCGACGACGCCACGCGCGAGAGCATCACGGTGGCTGGCGGGGCGGAGCGGGCGGCGGCGGATCCGGTTTCCGATGGGGCGGTGGCGGCAGGCATGGCGTGGAGCGGGGGTACGGGGGGGCGCGTGGCGGGGAGGAGCGGGAAGCAGCGCAGGGGTGGAGGCGAGGCGGGCGAGGCGTGGGATGTCGAGGGTCAGCGGAAAATCGGGCGGGTGATCAGGCGGCGGGTTCCTCGCGGGCGGGGCGCAGCACCCAGGTGTCCTTGGAGCCACCGCCCTGGGAGGAATTGACGACCAGTGAGCCCGGGCGCAGGGCGACGCGGGTCAGCCCGCCGGGATTGACGGTGATTTTTTCGCCGTAGAGGACGTACGGGCGGAGGTCGATGTGCCGCCCGGCGAACGCACCGTTTTCCGGCACCCACGTCGGGTGGCGGCTCAGCGAGATCGGTGGCTGGGCGATGAAGTTGCGCGGGTTGGCGAGGATCTGGGCGCGGAAGTCCTCGATTTCGCGCGCGCTCGCCCACGGGCCCATGAGCATGCCGTAGCCGCCGGCTTCATTGGCGGATTTGACGACCAGTTTGTCGAGATTCTCGATGATATACGCCCGGTCCTTCGGTTCCGAGGCAAGGTAGGTGTCGACGCTGTCGAGGATCGGGTCCTCGCCGAGATAATATTTGATCATGCGGGGGACGTGGTAGTAGATCAATTTGTCGTCGGCCACGCCGGTGCCGATGCTGTTGGCCAGGGTGACATTGCCGGCGCGGGCGGCATTGACCAGGCCGGGCACGCCGAGCAGCGAGTCGGCGCGGAAGACGGAAGGGTCGAGGAAATCGTCGTCGATCCGTCGGTAGATGACATCGACCGGAACCAGGCCGCGGGTGGTGCGCATGAAGACGGCGAAGTCGCGCACCACGAGGTCCCGGCCTTCGACAATCGGGATGCCCATCTGGCGGGCGAGGAACGCGTGTTCGAAATACGCACTGTTAAAGACACCCGGGGTGAGCAGGACGACGGTCGGGTGGTCGTCGCCGCGGTACCCGGGCGGCGCCACGAACTGCATCGCCCGGAGAAGCGACTGGGCATAGTCATCGACCGGCCGCACGCCCGCCTGCCGCAGCATTTCCGGAAACGCCCGTTTGATGGCAGCGCGGTTTTCCAACATGTAACTGGCGCCGGACGGGCAGCGCAGGTTGTCCTCGAGCACGAGGTAACGGCCGTCGCGGTCGCGGATCAGGTCGGTGCCGCAGATGTGCACATAGATGTCGCGCGGCACCTGAAAGTGCATGAATTCGCGCCGGAAATGCCGGGCGCTGAGGACATGGGCCGGCGGAATGATCCGGTCTTTGAGGATCTTCTGGTCGTGGTAGATATCGTGCAGGAACAGATTGAGCGCGGTGATCCGCTGGATCAGGCCTCGTTCCACGGTGTCCCATTCCTCGGCGGAAATGACCCGCGGCACGCAGTCGAACGGGAAGATCCGCTCCGTCCCCCGGGTGTCGTTGTACACCGTGAAGGTCACACCGCCACGCATGAAGGCGAGTTCGACCGCCTCCTGCTTGTGCTGAAACTCGGCACTCTCCATCCCGCGCAACCCGTCCGCCACCGCCCGGTACTGCGGCCGCACCTCCCCGTCCGCTGTGAACATTTCATCAAAAAAACCTTCGGTCGCGTACTCGTGGAACAACATGGATCATCAAGGGGTTTCCGGACAGGTGGGTGCGAAAGCAGATGCGGGGCCAGTCGGCCCGGAAAAATGCGCTCGCCCCGGGGCCGCCCCGCACCTCATAGCCCCCACGCCTTAAAAAAAGGACGCGAAGACGGAGCATGCGAGGTGGGCCATGCGAGGCGCTCCGTTGCGGCGGGGCATGCGAGGTGAGACGCGACCTCCGGGCGCGTCGGCGGTGGGCGCGTCCGCTCTGCGGCCGGTTCTTCGCTTTTTTTGTACGTGCCCGCGGCGCGAGCCGTGAGGGTACCGCCGCCCAGAGCGCGGCGCTCCGGCGCGTGGCTCCGGCGCGACGCTCCGGCGCGACGCTCCGGCGTGGTGCTCCGGCGTGGTCGGGCGTCGCACCGGCAGAGCCGCGGGCCATGCGGATTGAGGAGGCGGGAAAGTTTGCGGCCGGAGACGTCCGCACCGCCGGCGTGCCCGGAGGTCCCGCCCCACCTCGAATGCCCGGAGGTCCCGCCCCACCTCCAATGCCCGGAGGGGGGGCGCCCCACCTTGCCCGGGGTATCGTCTGATGCTGTGGGCGGGAGGGGTGGGTCCCGGGCTGCCGATCAGGCGAGCAGCGGACGGACGACCTGCCCGTGGATGTCGGTGAGGCGGAAATCGCGGCCCTGGTGGCGGTAGGTCAGGCGTTCGTGGTCGATGCCGAGCAGGTGCATGATGGTGGCGTTGAGATCGTGGACGTGCACGCCCTGGGCCGGGTCGGTCAGGTTGTAGCAGAAGTCGTCGGTTTCGCCCCAGGTCATGCCTGGTTTGATGCCGCCGCCGGCCATGAAGATGGTGAAGCAGCGCGGGTGGTGGTCGCGGCCGTAGTTGGTTTCGGTCAGTTCGCCCTGGGAGTAGATGGTGCGTCCGAATTCGCCGCCCCAGACGACCAGGGTGTCCTGGAGCAGGCCGCGTTGTTTGAGGTCGGTGATGAGGGCGGCGGTCGGCTGGTCGGTATCGCGGCACTGGCCGCGGTGGGCGTCGGGCAGGCCGCCGTGGTGGTCCCATCCCATGTGGAAGCACTGCACGAACCGCACACCCCGCTCCGAGAGCCTCCGGGCGAGCAGGCAGTTGAAGGCATAGCTGCCGGGGCGGTGGACATCGGGGCCGTAGGAGTCGAGCACGCTCTTCGGCTCGTCCTTGAAGTCGATGATCTGCGGCACGCTTGCCTGCATCCGGAAGGC
>JALRGF010000017.1 GCA_023253495.1 Verrucomicrobiales bacterium | reverse complement strand
TGGCGGGATTGAACTCATGCCCGAAACGCTGCTGGTAACGACCCGTCAGGTACCCGGCGCGCGAAGGAGAGCAGACGGGAGCCGTGAGGTAAGCAGCAGTAAAGGTGGCGCCCTCCCGGGCCAGGCTGTCGATGTTGGGAGTGGGGAAGTCCCGGCCGCCTGAAAAACCGACATCGCCGATACCAAGATCATCGGCGATGATGATCAGGATATTGGGTCTGTCGGAGGAGGCGGAGGCGAAAGGGGCGAGACAGAGGATCAGAAAAAGGAGGAACAGGTTCATGGGGCAGGAAGGACACCGGTCCGCAGCACCGCTTCCGGTGAGTGGTGAGGAGTGCCTATCGGAAAGGTGGTGGCTTGGGGCAACTCAATAAGACGACGCGCAAACCTGGACGGACATTCCGCCGTTGACGACCCGATTTCACGCGGAGTCGGGCCGTGCTCCCGGTTCGGGGGCAGGCGGATGGCCGCCTCTTCCAAGCGAGGCCACGGCCGGTCGCCCCGCCGGTGTGCCGGCGGCTGCCGTCGATTGATTTTTGCGCTGGGTTCGGCTTTGCCTCCTCCGGAATCGGGGCTAGAGGATAAATCCGTAGCCTCTGACCCCATGGAAATTGTCGAATCATCCCACCTCGAAGCGACTGTGCTCGCGCTGATCGGTCGTCTGGATGGTCACAGCAGCCCTGGGGCGACGGAGCGGATCGACGCCGTACTCGCGCGGGGGCCCGCCCGGCTGGTGCTGGACCTCAGTGGTCTGGAATACGTGAGCTCCGCCGGGCTGCGGGTCTTTCTGATGGCCGCCAAAAATGCGCAGACGGCCGGGGGATCGGTGGTTTTTGCCGGGTTGTCTCCGGCGATCCGCGAGGTGTTTGCGCTTTCGGGGTTCCTCGATGTGCTGTCGGTGCAACCGACGGTGGCGGAAGCCGCGGTCCAGCCGTAACGCGCGCCAGACGTCTGCTGCCATTCCTGTCATGTCCGATTCCCCCACGCCGCCGCCTGACTCCGCGCTCACCCTCGTCGAGGAAATGGTCCTGCTCGCCCTCGACGACGCCACCGGCGACCTCCGGCCGATGCCGGTCATGGCGTTGGAGTATTCGCTCGCCAGTGCCCTGCTCGCGGACCTGGCGCTGGCCGGCCGTCTCGACAGCGATCCGCAGCAGCTCGTGGTGCTCAGCCGTGAGCCGACCGGCGATTCCCTGCTCGACGACGCCCTGGCCACCGTGGCCGCTTCGCCGGAGCCGCTGCCGGTCGCCCACTGGTTGCGGGTGCTGGCCGGTGATTCCCGGGCCCTCGAAAAAGCGGCGCGGGACCGCCTCGTCACGCGGGGCATTCTGCGTGAGGAAAAGCGCAAGCTGCTCTGGGTGTTCGGTGTCCGGCGGTATCCGGCTGCCGACGACCGCGAACGGGTCGAGGTGCGCACCCGGCTTTCCGCCCTGATTCTCGGCGAAGATCTGCCGGACCCGAGGGATGCCATCCTCATCAGCCTGCTGAAAGCCAGTCATCTGGTGCCCCACCTGTTTCCCGAAGCGGCCATCCAGGCGCGCGAAGCACGCATCGCCACTCTCGCCCGCATGGACCTCGTCGGCCGCGAGGTCAGTTCGGCCGTCGAAGCCATCGTCACCCTGATCAGCAGCTCGGCGCTGTCACTGCGGGTGTAAACGCCGCCCCCTCCCGGCACCGGACGGCCGGGAATCGGGTGCCCGCCGGAAAAACACCTTGCTTTCCGAAAGCAGTACAAAATACCCTGTCCCATCCGCCTTTCCAGGAGCCACGCCCCTTCGCCAGCGCCGCTACCCGAAACCCCATTCATGCCGGCAAATGACAATCGACGATATTTTCCTGAGCCATTGCACCGCGCCGGCAGACAGCTGGATCAGGCATACATCCCGGCATCCGGTTGTGGTGGATGGCTTGTTGTACAGACACGTCGCCCATTACCTGTTGAATGCCACGTTGCAAAATAAGCGTGAATTAAGGAGCCGATTGGCAGACTTATTTTTGTCGGGTGTGCAATCAGCACCCATTGCAGAGGAAGATGTGCAGACGGCAAACTCGGTATTGAAGGCGATATCGGGAGAAAAATGGGCCGAACTGCTCCAGAAAGGCCTGCTTGCCAAGGCACTGCAAAACAAGGACATTGATCTCACTCTGAGACAGGGTTCAGATTCTACAAATGACCAGCTTGGGAAGGATCTCACCGACCCCGGAATACGCGTTCTGCATGCAGTCTGGATGGATGTTGCTGAGGAAGTCCGCAAACCGTGGTCCAACGCCGATCTTCTCCATTATCCGGCCCACTTGGGCAATATACTTGATGAGCAATGGGCCAGAAATTGTGATGTCCGACGTCAAATGATGGAACGGTTGGATAAACTGCATCAATCCATGGGGCATGAATGGGCTTGGGACAAAAGCTCGTCTCATGGCAGACTTAAAACACGGTGGAGTGCCTTGCAGGGCATCAAAGAAGCGCTGGGATGGAAAAAAAGCTCGCCTCATGGCAGACTTAAAACAACGCTTCCTCCCTGGTTGATCAGTGCTGCCACCGTGTACAACGGCCACGAGCGGTTTGATTCGAATTGCGAGACTATCAGTGCATTCTGGGAGGGCTGGTACGAGCATTTGTCATTGCGGAGTCAAATCGTCTACCAAGGGTATTTTCCCGCCCCAACCTGGGCGGATTCCACTTACTGGATAAATATTTATGGAAACAAATACGACCCTTGGAACGGTACTTGGGTGAAGTGGTGAATCAGGTCATTTACCGGGGCAAGAAAACTTCACATCGAGAGGGCACGCTGATGGCAGCGTGCCCTGCGCATGCCGGACCGGGCGGTTGCCGATGGGGCATTCCAGCACTGACCCCCGGCAACCAGACTCCCGCTCATCTCTTCGCACCCCTGACCCGCAACCCTTTCACCAGCGTCCGCGCCCCCGCAGCCTGTTCTTTGCAGACGCCTGATGGCCCGTGAGGCAGGAAGCCGGTTGTCACGCCAGGATGGGCCGGAGCACATTGCCGTGGACATCGGTGAGGCGGATGTCGCGCCCGCTGAAGCGGTAGGTGAGCGCTTCGTGATCGAGCCCGAGCTGGTGGAGCACGGTGGCCCAGAGGTCGTAGACGGTGCAGGGGTCGGAGACGGCGTGGTAGCCGAAATCATCGGTGGCTCCGTAGACGGTGCCGCCGCGGATGCCGCCGCCGGCCAGCCAGAGGCTGAAGCCGTAAGGGTTGTGATCGCGGCCGTCGCCGCTCTGGCTGAACGGCGTGCGTCCGAATTCACCGGCGAAGATGACGAGGGTTTCGTCGAGCAGTCCGCGGGCCTTCAGGTCCTTGAGGAGCCCGGCGATCGGCTGGTCGACCTGATGCCCCATGCGGCCATGACCGTTGCGGATGTCACCGTGTTGGTCCCACGGGTTCGGGCCGTTGCCTCCGCCGATGTTGTAGGAGAGGCACGAGAGTTCGATGAAGCGCACGCCGCGTTCGACGAGGCGGCGGGCGAGCAGGCACTGGCGGCCATAGGCGGCGGTTTTCGGGTCCGGGTCGTCCAGCCCGTAGAGGTTTCTGGTCGCCGCTGATTCGCCTTTGAGGTCACAGAGTTCAGGCACGGCCGCCTGCATGCGCCACGCCATTTCGGCATTGGCGATGGCGGCTTCGACCTGGGTATCCTGCGGCGAAGTGCGCGCGGCGAACTGGCGGTCGAGGTGCGAGACAAAGTGCATGCGGCTCCGCTGGAGGGGTGCGGCTTCGCGGGGCCGGACGTTGGCGATCGGTTCGCCTTCATCGGTGTTGAGGAAGGACGCCTGGTGCACGGCGGGCAGAAACCCGCTGCTGAAAAGCCCGACCCCGCCATGAGGGACCACGCTGTCGCCACTCTTGAGCACCACGAAAGCCGGCAGGTTTTCCGAAACGCTGCCGAGTCCGTAGCTGGTCCACGCACCGGCGGACGGATACCCCAGAAACGGGAACCCGCTGTGCATGAAAAAGTTTCCCTGCGCGTGTTCGCTGAACCTCGCGGTCATGCTGCGGATCACGCACAGGTCGTCGACGCAGTCGCCGATCTTCGGAAAGAGGTCGCTGACTTCAATGCCGCTCCGGCCGCGGGGACGGTACGCCCAGTGCGACGGTTGGATGCTGCCGTTCTGGTTGAACTGGGTCCGCTGCACGGCCATCGGCATCGGCTGGCCCGCGCGCCGCGCCAGTTCGGGTTTGGGGTCAAAGGAATCGACATGGGAAAACCCGCCCGACATGTAACAGAAGATCACGCTGCGGGCGCGGGCGGGAAAACGGGGCAGCGGTCCGGCCAGCGCCTGGAAGGCGGTCAGACCGAATCCGCACGAAAGGCGTGAAAGAAGTTGGCGGCGGGTGATCATGGCGGTGGATGCGGTGGAGCGGGGTCAGGGCGGAAGGGCGTCAGGTCGGCACGGCTGGGGATGCGGAGCGTCAGCAGGTCAGCGGAGATAGAGGAATTCTTTGGTGTTGAGCAGGGCGAGGGCCAGACTGGTGAGCGGGTCCGGGCCGGCGGGTGGCTCGGTGGCCAGGGTGGTTTCGAGTGCCACGATGCGGTCGGTGAGTTCCTGCCACCGGCGGCGGGCGGGCTCCGGGAGCTGTGCGAGCAGGGTGTCGCGCGGGACGAAGGCGCCTTCGAGGGCGGCGGTACGGGCGAGTTCCCCGGGGGTCAGGGCGCGGTCGTAGAGCCGGGCACGGTGAATGGCACCGGCCAGCATCCGGTTGCCTTCCGGTGAGCCGTGGCGGCAGCCGAACTGCACCCGGCTCTGCCCGGCGGCAAAAGTGACCGGACCCCGGCTCGCATACGGGCTGCCATAGGGCGCGCCATCGCGGAAGAGTTGGACGGTGCCGTCGTCGGCCCAGGTGATGGCGACATGGACCGGGCGGGTGAGGGCGTCGGTTTCCGGCGGCCGGGGCGCGGTGTCGGTGCGGGCGAAGTTGTTGCTGCCGGCGAGCCATTGGCGCGGGGCGTTTTCGGCGAAGACGATGGCATCAAAGACCCGGCCCTCAAGGTCCTGCACCGTGAAGACGCCGCCGCCGGCCTGGTCAAGAGTGGCCAGGGTCACCCAGGCCTCGAGCGTGCGCGCGCGCAGGGACGCGGGCAGCGGGCCGGTCGAAGCCCAGGCGTCCTTCCCATTGAGGTGGAGCGCTCCGTCGGCCATCCGCGCCCCGCCATGAAGCGTGAGCGGCAGGCCGGTTCCCGAATTGTCTTCAAAGTCCCATTCGGCCACGGCCGAGGGAGCGTCGGCCGGTGCGCCGGTCCCGGATTTCAGCCGCTCAAGCACGGGTGCGGTGAGCGCCGAACGTTCGTTTTCGAGCGCCCGGCGCTCGTCCAGCTGCCGCGTGCGCTCCGCCTCCAGATCACGGGCGGCGGCCGCGGTTTCGCGCAGCCAGGCGAGGGCGTGGTCGACCTCTTCCACCGACGGCTCACGCTGAAACCCTTCGCGATACAGCTGCCGGACGCGATCCCGTTCGTCGGGCGTGGCGGCGCTGACCCGGGCCGCCCACTCGCCGGCCCACGACTGCACCAGGGGCGCATTCAGCAGGGTGAGAGCCTGAGCCGGGATATTGGTGGTATCGCGTTTTCCGCGGGTGCTGCTCGGCACCGGGGCATCAAAGACCGAAAGAAACGGATCAAGCGCATTGCGGATGACCGGGACGTACAGACTGCGACGCGGGGCGTCGCCGCTCACCCCGGGACCGCGGCTTTCCGACTCCATCCGCCCGGTCATGGCCAGCATCGCGTCGCGGATGGCTTCGGCTTCCAGGCGCCGCAGCGACCAGTGGCTGAGCAGCCGGTTTTCCGGGTCGCGCGCCGCCGCTTCCGCGGACGGCGCGGCGGCGGCCTGAAAGGCGTCGGTCGTCACGAGCAGGCGCAGAACCGACTTGATCGAGCCGCCGGAATTCAGGAATTGGCGGGCGAGCCAGTCGAGCAGTTCCGGATGGGTCGGCGGCTCGCCGAGCGCGCCGAAATTATCCGGGGTGGCGACCAGCCCGCGGCCGAACACGTGGTGCCACAGGCGGTTGACGAGGACGCGGGCGGCCAGGGCGCGGCCCGGACCGGCGATGCTGTCGGCGAGGTGGCGGCGTCCGCTGTCCGCTGCCTCGTACGGGGTGGCGTCCAGCGCGGAAAGGAACCGGCGCGCCACCGGGTCACCGGGTTTTTTGTGGTCGCCGCGGGCATAGAGCGGCCAGTCGCCCGGGCCGCCTTCCATGACTCCCGGCGCCCTCACCGGGTCCGGCCGCTGCGCGGCCAGCGTCCGGTATTCACGGACCAGTGGCGAGGCGGTCGGGAGGTCGTGTAACGTATTCGGCACCAGCCCAGCCCGGATGAAGAAATCAAGAAAGGCCGCGTGATCGGGGTCCGCCGCGCCAAGCTCGGCACTCCGGCGCACCGCGTCCCGATACGCCGCCAGCAGCTCATCGCGGTTCCGCGGGGTCGCGCGGGTCAAGTGCGGCAGCGGCACCCCGGGTCCTGGCGGCCGCAGTTCCGGGTTTCCGGGATACGCCACTTCCAGAAGCGCAAAGGCGGAACGGTCCCCGGATCCGGTCTCGATCGGCGCGTCAGCCGCCGTGGTGACCTCAAGGTGCACGTCTTCGCCTTTCCAGTAATCGAGGTCGAAGGAAACCCACTGCGGCCGCGACGCATTCAGGCCGGTCTTCGGATAGATCAGCCCGCTGCGCGGGTAGTTCTGAACGACGAGGCGGACGATCGACGCCTGCCCGCCCGCCCGCACCCAGACTTTGCCGCCGTCGGCCTGGAAACGCGAGGAGGCGACGACCGCGCGGTCACCCGGTGCCTGCCGCGCCGAGAAGTAACCGCCGTCCGCCACGCCCGTCAGCACGGCCTCGCCGTCCGCGGCCAGCAGGAATTCGCCGGGCTCCGCCGGCGTCGCCACTCCCGCTCCACTGTTCGTCCACGTCAGGCTGCCGGCACGGCCGTCCCACCACGTCCGGCCACCCGACCGGGCGTCGGCGCGCCAGGCGTCGCGGGCGGTCGCCCACCCGCGGGCCGACTCGGCCACCGCTGCCCACTTCCCCTCAAAACCATCCGCCGGCACCTCACGCACTGAAAGCCACGCCGCCAGCGGACCGTGACCACCGCCTTCGGCTTCCGCGCGTTCCGCATCGTCCTTCGGCTGCCACGCGGCCAGCCGCCGCGGGAACGATTCCCAGCTCGCCCTCCAGTCGTCGCGCACCGCCCGGGCGATCTCGCGTTTGAGCTCGGTCAGCCGCTGCCGCACCGCCGCTCCGTCCTCCGGCGCCCGCACGTCCACGGTCGCCGGCCGCGTGTTGGCAAACACCCCGAAAAGCGCGGTGTAATCAGCCTGGCTGATAGCGTCGAATTTATGGTTGTGACAGCGCGCACAGCTCACCGTCAACCCGAGGAACGCCTTGCTGACCACGTCGACCTGGTTGTCGGTGAAGGTGACAAATTCATCGAGCGCATCGGTCGGCGTGAACCCGTGAAAGACCATGCGCAGGTGCGCCGGACCAAGGGCGGCTTCATTCACCGTGCCATCCGGGCTGAGCCGCGGCGCGATCAGGTCGCCGGCCAGATGCTCGCGCACGAGCTGGAAATACGGCACATCGGCATTGAGCGCCCGCACCAGATAATCGCGGTACTGCCAGGCATGGGGAATCGCTGGGTCCCCTTCGCTGCCATGGCTCTCGGCATACCGCAGCCAGTCCATCCAGTGGCGCGCCCACCGCTCGCCATACGCCGGCGAAGCCAGCAGCGCGTCAACCCGGGCGTCGTACGCCGGCTCCGGCCCGCCGGCGACCGGTGGCTTCGGCGGCAGTCCGGTGAGCACAAACGACAGCCGCCGCGCCACCGCCGCTTCATCAGCGCGCACTGCCGGTGCCAGCCCGGCCGCCTGCTGGGCGGCGCGCAGAAAGCGGTCGACCGGATGGGTCACGCCCGCCACCTCTGGCGGCTCCGCCTCCCGCAACGGCTGCCAGAACCACGCCTGCCGCCGCAACGCGAAGGCTGCCGGCCAGTCGGCATCGCTGCCGGCCGCCGCCGGTTCGTCCCGTGGATCCGGCGCGCCCATCTCAATCCACTCGCGGATCGCCGCCACCGCCGGGGCCCCCAGCGGGTCGGCATTCTTCGGCATCTTCAGCTCGGCATGAGTGCCGGCCACCACCTGATACAAAAGACTCTTCCCGGCCTCCCCCGAAACCACCGCCGGACCGCTCTCGCCGCCTTCCCGCAGCCCCCGCCGCGAATCAAGACGCAGCCCGCCCTTCTGCCGCTCCGCTCCATGGCAGTCGTAGCACGCCGAGGCCAGCACCGGGCGGATCTTCGATTCAAAAAACTCCCGCTCCGCCGCCGTGATTTCCGGTTCCTGGCCAGGCAGGGGCAGCGCCGCCGCAACAAAAACGGACAATCGGGACAGAAGAGCGTGCATGGCAGAATCGGAAAAGGGAAGTACCCTACAAGCCAACACCCCCCGGTGACAACCCTACGCTGAGAGCTGCAGAACCTCGGCTGTCGCATCCTTTTCGTCGAAGACCTGAACCAGGGCGAGGAATACGGGGGACGGGGTGTCCTCAATCCGTTTATCGCGTCCTGATGGCGGGGGCCGGGGTGTCTGACAGGGAGCGGCGGACCGGTTGGCCGGCTCAGTCACGGGTCCGGCCGGAGCCGGTCCCTGCGGCTTCCCACTCGGCACGGATGGCCGGCATCAGGAACTCGCGCACCTGCCTGACCAGCGGTTCGCGCAGGGCCGGGACCATGCGGGCCGCGCCCATCGTGCGCAGGGAAGCGAGGAAATGGCGGTTGGCCTCGAACAGGGCGCGATCCTCCCGAGACCGGTCCGAGAAATAGGTGTCGAGCAGTGTCTCCAGAAAAACAAACCCTTGATCCGACGGGATCCGGGTGACGATTTCGCATGTGTTCAACTCGGGATATCCGTAGATGGTGCACCATTGACCGACGTCGAACAGAAAACTGCCCACTGAAAATTCCCCCATATCGATGATCAACGGTTCTCCGTCCCTGATCATGATGTTGCTGGTGTGCAGATCGAGATGCACGCATTCATCCGTGTCGGGGATCTGGTCGAGGCGGTAGCGGAGATGCGCGATATCATCAGACGGAAAATCATCGGCGAGCTCATGCAGGGAGCGCCGGAAGTGCGCCTTGGCCTCGGGAAACACGGATTTGACGTCCCTCGCGCCATGAATGGTCCGGGCGGCTTCCGCGAGCGTCCGGGCGTGAGATTCCAGATTCTGCAGGTCATTCCGGATGATCTCGCTGAACAGCCTGGCTTCCAGCATTTCATAGATGACCCCGAGGCGGTCGCCGCACTGGACGATCTCGTAGGAAATCGCCGTCGGCACACCCAGAATAAACGCTTCGCGGGAAAATTGCTTTTCGCGGTCCACCAGATCGGCGGAAATACCGGCATAATACAGCTTTACGACGGATTCTTCGTCCAGCCGGTAGCATTCGCCGCACGCTCCGGCGGCCATCATTTCGCGTCCGTCGATGGAAATTTCCCGCCTCGCCCTGGAAAACCGGAGCAACTGGCTGAGACCGGTGGTCTCGAGAATGCTTTCGACGGGTGGAGGCACATTGACCAGGCGGAACGGGTTGCCGGATGCCTGGAAGGATTTGTGGATTTCGAGCAGCAACCGCAGTCCTGAACTGGAGATGAACGAACAGGCGGCGAGGTCGATTTCCAGCGTGCCGTCGTCCGCGGCAGGCAGCCGCTCGCGCAGCTGCGGAGCAGTGGCTTGATCCAGCGGGCCCGCGAGGCGCAGGCAGAGGCTTCCGGGCCCCCTGGCTTCGTCTATCTTCAGGGTTCTGCTCATGACTCAGCGTCTTTGTTTTTCCAATGGGCGTCAATGGGCCATGTGAATCCATGGCTTCAGGGAGCGCCAACAGATGGCAAGCAGGCACGGGCATAGCATCATCAGCGCCGCGACTTTCAACGGCCTGGCATACTTCGCCAGAAGCGGATGGAGGCTCCAGAAGCAATGAAAATGAATGAATGCGGCCAACGACAGGTAGGTGGCGGCAAACAACCGGACATCGGAACCGACAATCGTTACTGATGGACCCTTGAGTACATACCCGGTGATTGAGCCGCGCACCCAGCCGCAGATGGCATAGGCCGCCAGAGCGCCCGCAACGAAACACCCCATGAACCATTTCGTCCAGGGACTCGGGGCCGGGGGGTGAGCCAGGTCTTCCGCATCGTCCAAAATGGAGCGGTGCTCCTTGTTGTTCCAGATTGCCAAGTGACTTTCCCGTGGATGGCGTGTCCTCAATCCCTGTATGGCGACTTGATGGTGGGGGCCGGGCTGTCTGACGGGGAGCGGCGGACCGGATGGCCGGCATCCCGGAGATCCCCGCCCGCGGTCACTCCTCCTTCCGGTTGCCCCCGACCGGGCCGATGTCGAGCGGACCGACGCCCCGGGCGGTGAGCACCCGGCTGGAGGCGCGGGTGGTGACGGCGTACTGGAAGCCGTTGGCGGAGCCGGCGGCGCCGAAGCGTCCTTGTTTGTCGAGGGCGACGAAGCTCACGCTGATGTCGATGCCCTTGGGGTCCTTGCGGGCGATGCGCCGGATGGCTTCGAGGCAGGCTTCTTCGGGGTGGAGGCCCTGGCGCATCAGTTCGACGACGAGGAACGACCCGCAGTAGCGCAGGATGTTTTCGCCCAGCCCGGTGGCGCCGGCGGCGCCGACCTCGTTGTCGACGTACAGCCCGCCGCCGATGAGCGGCGAGTCACCGACGCGACCGGGCAGTTTGCCGCCCCATCCGCTGGTCGAGCAGCCGCCGGCGATGTCCCCGTTGGCGTCGAGGACGAGCAGGGCGATGGTGTCGTGGTTTTCCTTTTTCCGTTCCGGGTCGCCGGGGGTGGCGGAATCTTTGGTGGCCTCGGCGGCTTCGGCGGCGCGTTTTTTCTGCCAGGCTTCGTATTTGGCCGCGCTGTCGACGGGCACGGAGGCGAGCCCCTGTTCCAGAGCGAAGAGCCGGGCCCCCTCGCCGACGAGCATGACGTGCGGGGTTTTTTCCATGACGCGGCGGGCGGCGGAAATCGGGTGGACGATGCCTTCGAGGGCGGCCACGCTGCCGGCGCGGTGGCCCGGGCCGGCCATGATGCAGGCGTCCAGTTGGACTACTCCCGCCGCGTTGGGGATGCCGCCCAGGCCGACGGAGGCATTGCCGGCATCCGATTCCGTGACGTGAATCCCCTGCTCCACGGCGTCAAGCATGCCGCCGCCGCCGAGCAAGGATTTCAGGGCGGCTTCATTGGCCGGTTTGCCGAACGGCCACGTGGAGACCACCAGCGGCAGATCGGCGCGGTCGACCGGCGGTGCGGGGTCCGCGGCGTGCAGCGAGGCGACGGACGAGCCGGCGGCGGCGGCCAGGGCGCCGCGGTGGAGAAACAGGCGTCGGGTGAAGGGCATGGCAGAAACGATGTAAAAAAACGGGCGGCGGTCTCCCGAGCATCCTGATCCAAATGCGGTCGGCCGCAAGATCCGGCTCCGTCCGGCTCCGGAAACCTCCTCCGTGCCCGGCTGGGCGGGGAGCCGGCATCGCCATTCCCGACCCGCGCCCATCGGGAGAACTCCGGCGTCGCAATCAGGGAGCCGTCGGAGGCCGTCGTGGAAAGACGGGTGGCTTCCGGCGGGCAGGCCGTTTAAGATGCGTTCTTCGGAGTGCCCCACACATGAGCTTTCCCGACATTTCCCCAATTCCGATTCCCGGGCGCCGCCGCCCATGTGCCCTCCGCCGGGCGCGGATGATTTTCTGTGGCGCGATGCTGGTCGCCGGGGCGGTTCCGGGACGCGGGGCGGAGGCTGAAATTTCCTTCGCGCGCGACATCCGCCCGATCCTTTCGAACAATTGCTTCATGTGCCACGGTCCGGATGAGGCCGAGCGCAAGGGCGGGCCGGCCGGCAGCGGCGGGTTGCGTCTCGACACCGCGGAGGGCGCGGCCATGGATCTGGGAGGCGGCACACGCTCGGTGGTGCCCGGCCGGCCGGACCTCAGCGACCTGATCGCCCGCGTCACCACAGCCGAGGCCGATGACGTCATGCCGCCGGCGAAGTCGGGCAAAAAGCTGACGCCCGCCGAAGTCGAACTGCTTTCGAAATGGATCGCCCAGGGCGGTCGCTATTCCCGCCACTGGTCGTACGAAAAACCCGTCCGGGTCGATCCCCCGCGCCCCGGCATCCATCCGGTCGACGCCTTTGTGCTCGAGCGGCTGGAACAGGAAGGCCTGAAGCCGCAACCCGAAGCCGACCGCCTGACTTTGGCGCGGCGGGTGGCTCTGGACCTGACCGGCCTGCCGCCGGCGCCGGAGGACGTGGACGCTTTGGTTACCGATACGGCGCCCGGTGCGTACGAGCGGTATGTCGACCGGTTGCTGGCCTCGCCGGCATATGGCGAGCACTGGGCGCGCCAGTGGCTGGATCTGGCGCGGTATGCGGATTCCGCCGGGTATGCCGACGACCCGCCGCGGACGATCTGGGCGTTCCGCGACTATGTCATCCGGTCGTTCAATGCGAACAAGCCGTTTGACCAGTTCACCCTGGAGCAGATTGCCGGCGACCTGTTGCCGGAGCCGACCGAAGACCAGCTCATCGCCACTGCGTTTCATCGGAACACGATGACCAACAGCGAAGGCGGCACGGACGACGAAGAGTTCCGCAATGCGGCCGTCGTCGATCGCGTCAATACCACGCTGGCCACCTGGATGGGCACGTCGATGGCCTGCGCCCAGTGTCACACGCACAAGTACGACCCGATCACCCATCACGAATACTTTCAGGTCTTCGCGTTTTTCAACAATACTGCTGATGCCGACCAGCGTGACGAGTCGCCGCTACTCCGTTTTCACACGGGCGATCAGAAAACGCGGCTCCGGGCGATCGAACGGTCTTTGGCCGAGGTGGAAGAGCGTTTCCGGAATCCGGAGCCCGCCGTCCGCGCGGCCGCCGAGCGTTGGGTTGCCGGGTTTCCAGTGGCGGTCGACTGGCAGACGATGCGCCCGTCGGTGACGCGCTCGACCGCCGGTCAGGCGATGACGGTGGAAAACGACGGCACGGTCGCGGTCGCCGGTGGCGCGGCCCGGGACATGTACGAAATCGAAGCTCCGCTCGGTTCCGCGCGCACGCTGAGCGCGCTCCGGATCGAGGCGCTGCCAGACGCCTCATTGCCGCAGCAGGGGCCGGGGCATGCGGGCGGCAATTTTGTGCTCACCCGGGTGCGGGCCACGCTGCAGCCGCCGGCGGGCACTCCGGGGCCGGTGGCGCGGTATGTGCGCATCGAGCTGCCCGGGCGGCAGCTGCTTCAGCTGGCCGAGGTCGAGGTTTTCAGCGGCGGCGTGAATGTGGCGCTGGCGGGGGCGGCGACGCAGAAGTCGACGTATGCCGATGCGGTCGCGGCCCGCGCGATCGACGGCAATGCCGAGGGTGAGTATGTCCGCGGCTCGGTCGCACACACCGGGGATAATACCGATGATCCGTGGTGGGAGGTCGCTCTGAAAGCGGACGTGCCGCTGGAGCAGGTGATCGTCTGGAACCGTGTGGAAGCGGCCGAGCGGCTCGAAGGATTCCGGGTGGTGGCGCTGGACGCGAACCGCCAGCCGGTCTGGGAAAAAGC